>JAJPHW010000022.1 GCA_021325035.1 Terriglobia bacterium | reverse complement strand
TCGTCTGTGACAAGTGACCATTGATTCGGTTCCAAATCGGGAATCCGCGGGCGCTATGGGATAATTGGTTGATTCCGAAGAGTCAATTCGGCCAGTGGGGCATCTAAATACTGTGGAAAACAACAAATTTTTCTTCCAACATTACGGCCTTAGTCAGAACGACTTGGAGCGTTATTTAGCTGCCGCGCTTTCTGCCGGAGGCGATTACGCTGATCTCTATTTCGAATATCTAAGCTCGACTTCGCTCAGTGTGGACGAATCCATGGTCAAGTCAGCCTCGCAGGGAATTTCAGCGGGCTGCGGAGTGCGGGTAATCTCCGGTGAACGAACGGGTTACGCCTACACCGACGACCTTTCGTCGGAGCGTATTCTGCACGCTGCGCGAACCGCTGCATTGATCGCTAGTGGGCCAGCCAAAACGCCAGTCGTTGGATTTCAGGAAAAACCAGCACGCAGCTTATACCCCATAACTTTGCCCTCGGTGGACGCGGAAATCACTGCGAAAGTTGAACTTGTCATGCGCGCGGATACAGCTGCTCGCGCCTTCGATCCGCGAATCAAGGAAGTGCGCGCCAGTTATAGCGATGAGCTGCGCAATATTCTCATCGTTGGCTCAGACGGCACCTATGCCGAAGATTCGCAACCACTTGCGCGCATGAATGTCTCCTGCATTGCGAAGACGGAAGGCAATTCCGCTCGCGGCAGCTCGGGCGGCGGCGGACGCGTTGCTCTGGATTTCTTTTTTGGCGAGAAGACGCCTGAATTTTTTGCCAAAGAAGCATCGCGGCAGGCGATTTTGCAGCTCGATGCCCGTGAAGCTCCGGCAGGCGACATGGAAGTCGTCCTCGGCCCCGGCTGGCCCGGCGTGTTATTGCATGAGGCCGTTGGTCATGGACTAGAGGCTGACTTCAACCGCAAGCAAACCTCGGCATTCGCCGGGCTAGTTGGCAAACGCGTGGCCAGCGAGAAATGCACTGTAGTCGATAACGGTACCATGCCGTGGCGGCGCGGGTCTTTAAACGTCGATGACGAAGGCCAACCAACTCAAAGCACGACGCTTATCGAGAACGGGATTCTTAAGGGTTACATCAGCGACAAGCTCTCGGCGCGGCTGATGGGCATTGCCGACACCGGCAACGGACGTCGTGAGAGCTATGAGCACATCCCCATGCCGCGGATGACGAACACTTACATGCTCCCCGGCGATGATAATCCTGAAGATATCGTTCGCTCGGTGAAGCATGGCATTTACGCTGTGAACTTTGGTGGCGGGCAGGTGGATATCACGAACGGTAAATTTGTCTTTTCGGCTTCGGAAGCCTATCTGATTGAAGATGGAAAGATTACCGCGCCGATTAAAGGCGCGACGCTCATTGGCAACGGGCCCGACGTGCTGACGCGGGTCTCCATGGTAGGCAACGACCTGCAACTTGATGAGGGCGTAGGCACTTGCGGCAAAGATGGACAAGCTGTGCCGGTGGGCGTGGGCATTCCGACGATTAAAGTTGACCGGCTCACCGTCGGCGGCACTGCGCGTAAAGATCCAGGCGGCTTCATGCAGTAATTTCCCAAGCTTTTGCGAAGCGCATGCTTCGCTCGGGATGACACAAACGCCACACTCTAATCATCACAAAAGACGGGATGGTTGCCCCTGCGCCTTGAGCATCTCCACGGCTTTCTTATCAAAAGAAACGAATGTATCTGCGCCAAGCCAGCGACCTTCATAGGCGATGGCACCATCGGCGAAGTCCCCTCCGGCATCGAGCATGACTAATCCCGCCTCGACCGCCGGACGATTAGTTTCGACATTTTCTGCCGCCAAAAGACTGCGCATCGCAACTCCGATCTCAGCTGCCTTGAATCCATAGACGCTACGCAGGACCCATACAAACTCGCATAACGAAGGCACCGGGACCGCCAGGAGGTCGGCTCGATCCATGGCTCGTGTCGCTGCATCGCTTTGCTCGCGATGGTCGCGGACGGCGGCCCGCACTAATACGTTCGTGTCGACGGTAATCCTCACTTTTTGCCCATCTTGACTTTACCGGCCCACCCTCGCGCCGCTGCCTCATTCATTTCTTCGATGGTCGCGACTTTCTTCGTTTTGCCGGCAAGCACACCAAAGAAGTCGTCTATTTTCCCGGACGGGCGCGCTGCGCGGATTATGCCCCGGCCATCAGGAAGCAAATCGAGTTCAATTTTCTCTCCAGCCTTAATTCCCAGATGTTCCAGCACCTTCTTTCGGAAAGTCACCTGCCCCCGCTCGGTTACGGTCAAGGTCGCCATAAATCAACTCTCAGGGCATTATAATGCAAAAATGCATTACACTTCAAATTGTGAATTTAAGGCTCTTAGGCTTGGTTCTTGCGGCAGACACCGGACATCCAATAAGCAACGTCTATTTATCTGAAATAATAGGACTTTATGCCTTCTACTGAACTGGAAATTCGAAACACGAAGTCTGAAACCGACCTGAAAGACCTTGCTCAAGATGTCGTCCGCCGCGCTGTGAAAGGCGGGGCCTCCGCTGCTGAGTGTGTTATTCGGGAAGGGGATGAATTCTCCACGCTCGTGCGCCTCGGCCAGGTGGAAACGCTAAAGCAGTCAGGATCGAAGGCCATCGGTATTCGTGTGTTTAACGGGCAACGAGCTGCCAGCACTTATTCGAGTGACTTTTCACGCGAAGGGCTCGATCGCATGATCAAATCGGCGATCGAGCTTTCGAAAATCACTTCAGAAGACCCGTTTGCAGGCATTCCCGACGCTTCGCAATTAGGCTCACTCCCGGGGAATCTCGATTTGTACTATTCCGATGTTTATTCGCTCTCTGGCGAAGAGCGCATCAACTATGCGCGCCGTGCCGAAAAAGCTGCGCTTGATTACGACCCCCGCATCAAGAATTCCGACGGCGGGTCGTTCGACGCCGCCACTGGCCACAAAATCATGGCCAACTCGCACGGATTCGTCGGCGAGTACAAGCGTTCCTATTGTTCGATCTCAGCTGTACCGATTGCCCAAACCGAAGACGGGGCCATGCAGCGCGATTACTGGTTTTCAGTTTCACGAAATTTGAGCAAACTGGAGTCGCCGGAGCATGTAGGAACGGTGGCAGCGCAACGCACGCTTCGCCGCCTCGGAGCAAAGCGCGGAAAAACGAAAAAAGTGCCGGTTGTGTTTGATCCGATGGTTGCGACTTCGATTCTTGAACATATTTTTGAAGGCATTAACGGCGACTCGGTTTATCGCGGTGCATCTTTTCTTGCGGGCAAACTCGGGCAGAAAATTGCCGGCGATGGAGTTACGGTGATTGACGACGGGACGATCGTCGGAGGATTTGGCACCAGCCCATTCGATGGCGAAGGCATTCCGACTCGGCGAACGGTCGTGATTGAGAACGGCGTGCTGAATTCGTACCTGCTGAATACTTACACGGCAAAGAAGCTCGGCCTGCAAACCACGGCCAATGCTTCCCGTGGATTGGCCGGAACGCCGGGCATTGGGCCGGGAAATTTCTTTGTTCAACCGGGAAAGAAAACTCCCCAGGAGATTATTGCTGCGATTCCCGATGGCCTTTATGTCACTGAGTTTCTCGGCCACGGCGCGAACCTGGTAACGGGAGATTATTCGCGCGGCGCTTCAGGATTATGGATTTCGAGCGGCGAGCCGGCCTATCCCGTGGAGGAAATTACGGTCGCGGGCAATTTGAAAGAGATGTTTTTTAATATCAGCGAGATTGGCAGTGATCTCGAATTCCGGGGCTCGGTGGCTTGCCCGACCATTCGACTGGATGGACTCATTGTCGGTGGCGAATAGCCTGATATCGCTTTAACCATCTGTCATTCCGAGCCAGCTTTAGCTGCGAGGAATCTGCTTTTGGATAGATGCGACAGCAGATTCCTCAGGGCTGAAGCCCATTCGGAATTACAAGATTAACGGGTGTGTTTTAGCATCCCAGTTTCCACGATAGTAAAATCCCTCCATGGATGAACCCACACTTGCGCCTCTCTCGACACCGGAGCGCGAATCGAATGCGATGCCGATTGTCTTGGGTGTTGGATTCGTCTTAGTTGTTGTCGGCATAGTTGTGTTTTTTTTACGAGCTCATCCAAAAGCAGCCCCAACGATCAACCCTTACGCCGCGAATCTCAAAATCTCCGACATCAAAATGAGTACGGCGCAGAACTTTGTCGGCTCAACCGTCACTTACATTGACGGCGCGGTTGCGAACTCCGGCGACAAGACGGTCACTCGCGTCATCGTGCACATCGTTTTCAGAGATTCCATGGCACAAGTCGCTCAGGCCGAAGACTTGCCGCTGAAAGTATTGCAAAATACGGGCCCTTATCTTGATACCGCCGATCTCAGTTCCTCACCACTTGCAGCGGGGCAGAGCAAGCAGTTCCGGCTGGTGTTTGAGCACGTCAGCGCTGAGTGGAACCAGGCGTATCCTGAAATTCAGATCACCGATTTAACCGCGAAGTAGGACTGCATGCCAGAAACAAAAACAGTTCGCCTTACCGAAACCGTAAAAGCCGGAGGATGCGCGTCGAAGCTTAGCCC
>JAJPHW010000041.1 GCA_021325035.1 Terriglobia bacterium | reverse complement strand
TTAGATGCCCCACTGGCCGAATTGACTCTTCGGAATCAACCAATTATCCCATAGCGCCCGCGGATTCCCGATTTGGAACCGAATCAATGGTCACTTGTCACAGACGACATTTCGCCGAAATTAGGAAAATCGTGATTATGACTCCTGAATCCCTGGTTCGCTCGGTGGACGATTTTCTGGCTGGATCGCGTAGCGCAGTCGTGATTGAAGATGGCCTGATCGCTTTTAACCTCGAAGAGGCCCGCTACAGCATTACCGGTGAACGCAATAAGTGCCTGCTGCATTTATGGTCAGCGGAGCGCAATGTTGTGCGGCGCGTGCTTGACGCGGAAATAAAACAGGAAACCTTGCGCCTGGCGGTGCAGCGCATGGGACAAAGTAAGCCGACCAAGCTGGAGATTTGCCGCGAGCGCGACGCGCGCACGCCAAGCGCCAAGAAAATCGCGCGCGTGGCCTATTTGCGCAAACTGCAACATGCTTTGACGCGGCGTTATCCCGGCTATGTGCTGATGCGCTTCAGCACGGGCATGGATCTTGAGCAATCATTCAGTCCGATTTACGCGCGCGGATTGATTCGGCAGGGGCAGACGGCGTATGCCGTGATGGGTGTGAACTCGCAAGAATCGCAAGGGGCGATTGATGCTTCGCTGACGTTCGCCATTTTGTGGATGGATGCGTGCCGGGCGTCATCAAGCGGGAAATACGTTGTGAATGGGCTGAAGTTGTTCTTGCCGAAGGGAGCCACGGTGTTAGTGCGGGAACGCATGGCGCATTTGAATCCGCAGGCGGCGAAGTGGCAGTTGTTTGAGTTCGATGAGGCAGAAGACAACATCACGAAAATAGATCTGGAAGACCGGGGCAATGTTGCGACGCGCTTAGTGCACTTGCCGGATGAAACTGCGGCGCGAGAGAGATTTGCTGCTTCCATTGAGTGCGTAAGAGAAATCATGCCCGAGGTGGAGGTCGCAGTTCTTTCTCCAGCGGAGATTGCATTTCGGCATTTTGGCCTTGAATTTGCGCGAGCACAGATGATCCACGATCCCGTTGCATTGCGAATGGTTCCAGAGATTGTTTTTGGTCTCGGCGCAGCGCAGCAAACGCTTAATCCGGGCAATCACGAGGTGTTTGTGCGGATGGTGCGCAGCATTGGAGAATCGCGTCACGCAGAGGGCCCGCGTGATCACATTTTGTGGCGGTTGCATCCCGAGCGATGGCTGGAATGCCTAGTGGCGAAGAACGTTTCGCGGATTGACGAACGTCTTGATGCAACCCAGGTTTATGCGCAGGTGCCGGCGTTTTCAGCCTCGGACCGCGCCATGATGGATGTTTTGACGCTTACGCATGAGGGGCGGTTGGCGGTGATTGAGTTGAAAGCAGATGAAAACATCAACCTGCCGCTGCAAGGGTTGGATTACTGGGCGAGAGTGGCATGGCATCACGAGCGTGGTGAGTTTTTGCGATTCGGGTATTTCCCGGGCAAAGAAATTTCAGGCGAGCAACCGTTGTTGTATTTCGTCGCTCCTGCGTTGCGAATCCATCCGTCCACGGATGCGATATTGCGGTATTTCTCGCCGAAGATAGAGTGGATCGTGGTGGGGATAGACGAGCGCTGGCGCGAAAACGTACGGATGGTGTTCAAGAAACGACCGTCACCACGTTGGACGGAGGAGAATTGTGCTTGAACATTTCAACCGCTGATAACGCAGATTAATACACAATATTCTGCATTAAATCGGCGGTGAAGCGATAACGTTCTCGGGTCTTTCTCTGCGATATACACGCGAGACGCCACGGACGACGCGGCGCATAGGAAGTTCGCCATTCGAGTCTTCAAGAAATATCTCTCCCATGCGGCTGCTCCGAAAAAACCAGCGCGAGAGAATTGCAAGATGTTCCGAGGTTTCCAATGCGCTCTTCGTCTGCTCGCGTGCGACGGCTTCAAGTGCTGATTGAATGCGGGCTTCCATCGAGCGAGCCTGAGCGGCCTCGGCGGGTTGGATTGGGAAATTAATTGGACAAGAGATAGAAGCCGCGGACACACTAAATAATGCGACACATTCAGGGTTCGAACTTGGTTGAACGATCAATCCGTTCAGTCGGTCAATGCGTTGGAAGACTTCAGGGAGGCGGCCTTGAACGGATTTCAATTTTTCAACTCGGGTGTGAAGCGCTGCGGCGTTTTCGAAGTCTAGATCTGTTGAGGCGGAGTCGCGAGCAGAGGAAATTTCGCGCACCAGCGAATCGCCGCCGGAATCGAAGTAGTTCTTCACGCGGTTTACTTCGCCCGCATATTCCTCATCCGTGCAACCCTTGAAGCAGGGCGCAAGGCACATTTTCATCTCGGAATAAATGCAGCCGGGAAATTGAGGGTCAGGATGAAGATCGTCTACGCAACGGCGCATTTTAAAAAAATCCAGCGAATCGCTGGCGAATTGCTCCGCGAAGGCGCGAGAGGGAAACGGGCCGTAATAGACCGAAGCGCCGTTGAGTCTGCCAATGCGCGTTGTGATGGAAGCGCGAGGGTAGGCGTTGTCGAGATGAAACTTGATCAGCGGCGCAAAGCGGAGGCGCATGCGCTCTGAGTATTTCTTCGGGAAAATTTCACGGAGTACTTTGTAGAGAAGAAACCCGGATTCAAAATCCGAGCCGGTTGGCGTGTATTCGATTTGGCGAACTTGATGGCGAAGATTAAGGCGCTTTGTGTGCTCCGTGGGCATGGCGAGAAGGCGCTGCAAGCGGCGGCGAAGGTTGGAGGTCTTGCTGATGTATGGCTCGGATGCGTCATTGGCGCGCAACAGGAATACGGCCGATGCGGCTGGAACGGCGGCGAAGATGGCTTCGTCGAGGTCGGGTGCGAATTCGAGCGAGTGCGCGAGCACAAAGTAATTCTAGCGGCGAGCATGTACCTGGGCGAGTGGTGAGCGAGTGACCCCGGCGGCTAAAGCCGCCGATTTTATAGAGAAACGTCGCCGTGCCGAAGCGCTGCGCCACCCAAAAGCAACAGCAGGTCCTTCGACTCGGAGATTTCCGCAAAACGCGGAAATCTCACTTCGCTCAGGATGACAATTTTGAGTGGCTGAATCAATAATTCCACTCAGGAAAACAAGATTTTTAGGTGGAACTATCTGAAGCTGGCGCTGCGGAGGGTTTGGCGGAAGTCCTGGCCTTCCATGCGGACGATTCGGCACATTTCGTGAATTCGCGAGCGCATGCGTTCTCCGATGCGGTCTCCAAGCGTTTCTTCGCGCGATGCTCCCCGCAAACCGGAAACTGCGGCGGCGGGTTTGTCGTCGAAATTTGTAGTAATGATGGTTGTGCGGTTGTCGTTGTAGCGGGTGTTGAGGATGAGGCTGACGGTGTCCCATACCCATTCGGTCGGTTTCACGGCCCCAAGCTCATCGAGAACGAGAACTTCCGCCTCAAAAACCGGACGCAGGACTTCGAGCTCGGTCGTCTTCACAGAGTCGTTGTAAGAATTCTGAATCTGCTTGAGCAGCTCGCGGTAATCGTAAAAAAGGCAGGAGATGCCTTTGCCCAGGATGAGCTCGCGAATCACACCTACGGCCAGATGGGTCTTACCGACGCCGATACTTCCGGTGAGAAGGAGGCCTGTGCTGTCCAGGGGGTATTCTTCGACGAAGCGGCAGGCCGCGAGGCGCGCAGTGGCGAGATCGCGGTAAGGGCCGTCGAATTCAAAGTTCGATAACTCGCAATGCTCGTAGCGCTTCGGGATGCGAGCGGAGACAAGCAGAGTCTGCGAACGCGCCTGCATACGACAATCGCAGCGGGTGACGCGGCTGTTGCCGGCAGGCTTCCATCCGGTGCCGTTGCATATCGGGCATACCGCTTGTTCTTTGGGCGCAGGGAAATCTTTGAGCATCTTTGAACGACCTTGTATCCAATTTGAACCTTGAAGCGGGCTAAGCGCAAGCGGCCGGGGATGATGATCCGTGCACATCTTGTGGATATGAGGCTTGAATTGTGGAGAGCAGAGGATAAGTGGATTCTCTGCCGGTCTCACTGCAATTTGGGGGAGGCGCACGCTCGGGCCGGACAAAATCAAATTTTGGAATAGTTCATTCAGGCTAATCCCGCGCCAAATCTCCCAATTCTGGAGGCCCCGCACCAAACAAGGCGTCCGGCGCGGATTTCCACAGTTGACTTTCTTCTCGCATAGTAGCTAAATGGTGCCGCTGGGTTTCAAACCAACTTGGGCATGTGGTTCCCAATGCGCTGTTGGGACAGAAGAGACCTGCGAGGAGAGAGAGATGAACAAAGCTGATCTGATTGACCGTATCGCAGCAGGCAGCGGCATCAGTAAAACTCAAGCTGCCGGCGCCATTGACACCGCCGTGGAAAGCATCACCTCCGCCTTAAAAAAAGGTGACCGTGTCGCATTGATTGGGTTTGGCACGTTCTCCATTTCACAACGAAAGGCCCGCAACGGGCGGAATCCGCAAACTGGGGCCACCATCAAAATTGCCGCACGACGAGTGGCGAAGTTCACTCCGGGCGCTGAACTGAAAAAGGCCGTGAACCGCGGGAAGTAGTCTAAGATTCGAGATCATGACGGCAGGGGGTCGGCCCTGCCGTTTTATTTTTGCGGAGATTTAAAGTCCGGGAAATAAAAAGCCGGTTTGTCTGCGATATTGCTGATAGGTTTCTCCGAATTCAGAAATCATGGCAGCTTCCTCTCGTTGGGCTTTGAGAGTATGGGCCACGGCGAGGATGGCAATGGCTGCTACTCCACGCCATTCGCCAATCACGATTGTGGTGCCGATAACGGCAAGCAAAAACCCTGTGTAAATGGGATGACGTACGTAAGCATAAGGGCCTGAGCGCACTAATTCGTGGCCTTGCTTGACCACGACCCGGGCGCTCCAGTTGGAGCCAATCGCAATCCGGGCCCAAATGGCAATGGCAACTCCTAAGAATGTTAAGGCTACCCCAAGTTTTCCGAAGAGTGAATTAACAGGAATGAAGCGCTGGTTGAGCCAGGGTATTGGGACTTCGTGGGCAAAGAGCAGATAGAAGGCCGCAGCGAGCAAGGCGATCGTATAAATGCGGGCGGGCGCAGGCTCGATGGCCTTGGTAGATTTTACGCGAAAGGCCGCTGCCAGCCAGAAAAGACCGAAAGCGTACCAGGGAATCATTTCAATTTGCCATAACGATGAGTAATTCATTTTTCCACCTCCGATTTCGTGATCCGGCGGATGCGCCGGATCCAACTTAGTTCAACTTCCGCTTTTTCCTTGATCAGCTCAATTGCCTCTGTACCGTAAACCCCGGTGTCCATTTTTTGGGGTAGCGCGGTCAGTTTGGCGATCCGCTGTTGCAGGTAAGCTTCCCGCGCGCTCAGGATGCGTTCACGCGCCGGTTGATCGAGCAGCTCAAACATCCCGGCGCGTAAAACGAATGCATCAAAGGAACGAGCGTCGGCCTCGCCAAATTCCGTCAAGCGGTCCAGCAATATTTTTTTGCCAAGGGGAGTCATGGAGTATTGCTGACGGGTCTGGCCGCGCTCACCGGGTGTTTGTTTCTTTGTCACCCAACCATCCGCGGTAAAACGGCGCAGCATGGGGTAAACCAGGTTATTGTGCAGCGCTTCATCTCCGAAAACGAACCCGGCTTCCCTTTTTAATTGATAGCCGTGCTTGGGGCCGGAGAGGAGGGTCGCCAGCATTATTAAGTCATTCATGACACAGTCATAATTGACTTAATAATAGACACTTGTCAAGTGAAATCTGCGGACAAAGAGGAAAGACCCCCGAAGCAAGGGAAACCCGGTTTGCTGAATCTTTAGGGATTCCGTTAGAATCTATATTTGCCCAACGAGGTCAAACAATCATGAAAGCAGCCATTCATCCCGCATATAACGAAATCCGCGTGCTTTGCGCCTGCGGCAACAGCTTTGCTACGCGCTCGACCCATAAGGGCGACATTCACGTGGAAATCTGTTCCAATTGCCACCCGTTCTTTACCGGTAAACAGAAGTTGATGGATACCGCAGGACGCGTGGAGCGCTTCCGCCGCAAGTATGCCAAAGCCGAACCGGCGAAGGCCGAAGTGGCCAAGAAGTAGCTTTTTCGCATTCCATTAAGTTGAAGCCCCTCTTTAGAGGGGCTTTTCTTTTGGGTCACGGACTCAAGAGGCTAAAATAAGCTTGTGCGTAAGTACTTTTCAACTCCGGTGCCGGTAGCAACGGCCAGGCAAGACGGGACCGTTTCCGTCCCGGCGGTTTTGCGCATCGGGAAGGTTGAAATTTCTCCTGCGACCGTGCTCGCGCCTATGGCAGGAGTAACGGATACGGTCTTTCGACGCTTCATTCGCAATCTCGGCGGATCTGGGCTCATCATGACCGAGTTCACTTCGGCGGATGGCGTGTTGCGGGCGAAAGACAAAAAAGCCAAGCGGTACCTGCATTTTTATGAAGACGAGCACCCGATTTCGGCGCAGCTGTTTGGCAGCGATCCGTATGTGATGGCAGAAGCGGCGAAGATGGTCGAAGGGCTGGGCTTCGACATTGTGGATTTAAATCTTGGCTGTCCAGCAAAGAAAGTCGTGAAGTGCAATGGCGGGTCTGGATTGCTGCGGGATTTGCCGGCGATCGGGAAGATTTTTGAGGTGGTACAGGCAGCCGTGACCATTCCGTTTACAGTGAAGTTTCGCGCCGGTTGGAGCGATGAAGAAATTGTCTGCGTCGAACTCGCGAAGATGGCAGAGGATTGCGGCCTGGCCGCGGTTGCTCTTCACGCCCGCACGCGCGAACAGGGCTACAGCGGCAATGCCAAGTGGGATTGGATTGCCGCGGTCAAAGATGCGGTGAAGATTCCTGTCATCGGCAACGGCGATATCCGCACGCCAGAGGATGCTTGCGCGATGGTTGCGCAAACCGGATGCGATGCCGTGATGATTGGGCGGACTGCGCCGTCGAATCCGTGGATCTTCCGGCAGATCGCGCAACATTGCGGACATTACGCTGCGGATGTTCCAGTTCCCACAGACGTTAATCACTACGATCAGCCTGCGGAGGCAGACCGTTATCAGATGATCCGGACATACTTTGCCATGCTGATTGAAGAGGGTTTTCCCGATGCAGAAGGGAAGATGAAGCAGTTTGCCTCATGGTTCACGCATGGTGTTCCGGGGGGAGCGGGATTGCGCAAAGCGATTTATGAATCAAAGAGCGCACCGGAGATTCTCGAAAAAGTAGAAGATTTCTTTGAGCCTCGACTCGGATTTTCTACAACCACTATTTTGTCCGGGGCATAACAGCTACGGCGCCACTGCCGCGAGTTTTCCCTTCTCACCCTTTTCCAAATACGCCCAGGGAATTGCGGGATCGTGAGTGAACATGGTCAGCCATTTTCCTGCTAAAGCTTCCGCGTAGTACCGCTTGCGGCTCTCGATGGTTTCCAGAGGATACAAGTCATACGCCATGACCCAATTGAGTTCGAGGTGGGCTGAGGTCGGAATTAAGTCGGAGATGTAACAAGCTGTTTTACCGCCGCTCTCCAAAATGATTGCCTGCATATCGCGCGTATGCCCGGGATAAATTCTGACCGAAACGCCGGGGGCTATTTCATGATCGCCGCGAAGCAACGTCATTTGCCCACTTTCGACCAGTGGATCGTAGTTCTCGGTTAAATAGCTGGATGAATCCCGTTGATTTTGGTGAGCATGTTCCCACTCGCCATGCTGCGCGTAGTATTTCGCCTTGGGAAATGTTGAGACGATGTTATTGCCCTGCCGTATAGTGTTCCATCCACAGTGATCGAAATGAAGATGGCTGTTGATGACGATGTCTATATCTTCAGGTGCGATGCCGGCAGCCGCGAGATTCTTCAGCAACTCGGCGGGCTGACCGAAAAATTTTGCCATCTTTTCGGAGAGCTTATTGCCGATACCGGTTTCGATGAGGATGGTTTGCTTGCCTGTACGGACAACGACAGAATTTAGGCCGGTCGGCACGAGATTCTTTTCATTGGCGGGGGCTTTCTTCTCCCACAGGGTCTTCGGAACAACGCCAAAAAATCCTCCGCCATCGAGGTGGTAGATTCCGTCAGAAACTGCGATGAGTTCGAAATCGCCGAGCGTGAAAGTTTGCATGGGTACTATTTAATCAAAAGCAGATTACTCGTCGTCCCGCTTCTTGGAACGACAGTAAATTCTGGATTTATTTAAGATCCTGCGCGAAGTGGTCTTCCATCATGTGAAACAAATGCATACTGGCGTCCGGCCCGGAGATGCCATGCGTTTTCCCCGGATAAACCATGAAACGAAATTGCTTGCCGGCTTTAATGAGGGCATCAATCATTTGCACGCTGTTCTGGAAGTGAACATTGTCATCGCTGGTGCCGTGTACGAGCAGCAAAGCACCATGTAAATTGCCCGCAGCTTTAGGCAAAGTATCGTCATAAGCCTTCGCGTTCTCATTAGGCAAGCCCATGTAACGCTCGGTATAGATGGAGTCGTAGTTGTGCCAGTCGGTGACGGGTGCGACGGAAATCCCAGCTTTAAATGCGTCGGAGTGCGTTACCGAATAAAGCGTCATGGAGCCGCCATTGCTCCATCCCCAAATGCCGACGCGCGTGCGGTCAAGCTGGGGAACTTCGGTGAAAAGTTGGTCGAGCGCTGCCAACTGATCTTTTAATTCGATCGCACCGAATTGATGGCGGATCGCAACCTGGAATTTGCGATCTCGATTTGGCGTACCGCGGTTGTCCACAGTAAAAATCGCAAAACCTTTCTGTGCCAGAATTTGATGGAACAGATCGCCCCCATCCCAACTGTTCGTTACGGTTTGCGCTGCCGGGCCGCCATAGATGTAAACAATGAGCGGAATTTTTGTGTTGCCGCTTCCTGCGGGCGGCAAAAGCAACTCACCGTGTAGAGTAGTTCCGTCATCGGCTTTGAAATCCAAAAACTTCGGCGGAAGCAAGCCATAGCTTTCGATGCTGCGCGATTGCCAGATCTTTTTGCATCCACTGCCCGGGGAACAAAGCGAATACTGCGGCGGCTGCAAAGTCGCGGAGAAATTATCGGCATAGCGTTTGCCATCATCGGCAAAACTCACTCCGTGTGAGCCATCCTCAGCCGAAACTCGTGTCAGGGCGCTCCCATCAAGTTTCACCGAATACAACTGGCGCTGTCGGGCATCGTCTTTGTTGCAGGAGAAATAAACAGTGCCAGTGGAATCGTCCACGCCTTCCACGCCGAGTACTTCAAAATCCCCGCTGGTGAGCTGCTTTTCCAGCTTTGCGTCGTCGGCAAGGGGATTTTCTTTGTTAAAGCTATAAAGATACAAATGTGTATTTCCGTCGCGCCAGCTTGACCACAGGAACTTGTCGCCTGACTTCAGAATTTTGAAATCGTCGTTAACATTGATCCAACATCCTTCGCATTGTTCGCTCAAAACTTTGCGGGTCCGGCCGCCATGCACATCGATAAAATAAAGATCCAGCTTGTCTTGCGCGCGGTTGAGCACTTCGACCCAGACGAAACCATCGCGAATCCAGCCGAAACGGGGAATGTAAGGTTCGCTGTCGGTGGTAAGCGAGAACCACTTCGTCTTGCCGCCTTTGGAGTCAATCACGCCGATGCGAACGGCTGGATTAGGATCACCTGCTTTGGGATATTTTTCCTGCTCCACTACTGGATGCGTGGGCATCCAGTTGGTGATGGGATAGTTCGGCACGTGAGTTTCGTCCATTTGCAAAAAAACGAGCTGTTTTCCATCGGGCGACCAGAAATAATTGCTGCGCACGCCGAGTTCTTCCTCATAAACCCAATCCACTTCGCCATTGAGCAAGTTTTCGTCTTTGTCGCCCGTGAGCTGCTTTTCAGAGTTCGCGGCAAGATCGTGGACAAGTAAATTGTGTTTGCGCACGTAAGCCAGGCGGGTTCCGTCGGGCGAAAACTTAGGATCCTGGCTGGGGTCAGCCGACGAAGTCAACTGGACGCCGATTCCCTTCTCCAATGAATAGAGCCAGAGCTGGCCGCGGGAATCGAAAAGAAGCGTTTTGGAATCCGGCGCCCAAAGATATTCCGCCACGTGGTAGCGGAGAAGACGTTCCTTCTCGCGCTCATCCTGAATTTGATTGACCGGCGGAGCGAGGGAAGATAATTTGCCCTGGCTCACGAGAACTTTCTTTTCGCCCGTAGCCGCGTCAACATAGAAAAGCTCTCCATTGTCGCCGGAATCATCGCGCTGCACGAACGAAAGCTTGGAATTGTCAGGGCTCCACTTGAGATTCTCGGGAGCGCGCCCAGTAATGCCGCCTTCGGCGAAGATGGCTTCGATGGTCAGGGGCTTGGTTTGTGAGGCCTGGGCAACGGCCGGATGACCGCTAATGAAGAAAAACAGTGCAAGAAAAACTGCAGGAAGGCAGGAAAATGGCCAAAATTTCACAAGAATCTCCAGAGAACAGCAGCTTCGGCGAAACAATGCAGTGTACACCGGAGTGGCGACATTCCGCACCGGACAGAGCCGCCGCCCATGCTAAACTTAATTAGTTCTTCCGCATGTCTCCTGACATTGAAAATCTGATGAAGTTGCAGGACGCGGACAAAGAAATCCGCCGCCTGCAGGAAGAAATTGCAGCGCTGCCCAAGCGCGTGGCCGAGATTGAACAGAAACTGGCAGGCCACAAAGCCGCCCTCGAAGCCGCCAAGACCGCCGTGAAAGGCGACGAAGCCGACCGCCGGAAGTACGAAACAGCCATCCAGGACCTCAAAGGGAAAATCACCAAATATCGGGACCAGTCACTTGAGGTCAAGACCAACGATCAATACAAAGCTTTGATGCACGAAATCCAGTTTGCCGAACAGGATATTCGCACGAATGAAGACAAAATCCTCGACCTGATGGTCAACGTTGAGGCGCGAGAGCAAAAAGTTAAAGTCGCGGAAGCGGAATTAAAAACTGAATCGGCGGAAGTCGAAAAAGAGAAGAATGAAGCCCGCGAGCGGACGGCTGAAGACCAAAAGCTACTAGCTGATTGGGCCGCAAAGCGGGAAGCTATTCGGGGAGCGATCGACCCGGACCTCATACGCCACTATGAGCGCGTGATGAAGTTTCGCGGAACGGGCATTGCCGAGGTTCGAGACCAAAAATGCCTGGGCTGCCAGACTCTGCTTCGACCGCAGACCTACAACGAAGTTCGATCGGGCAAGACGATTGAATGCGAATCCTGCCAGCGCCTACTTTATTTTGACCCCAAACGTGAAGATCCTGCGAATAAGCCCGTGCCCACCGCAAAAAAACGCGCGAAAGCCAAAGTGGTTGGTGGACGCTCCTGGTTTTACCGCCCTGATTTCGACGAAGTGGGCGAAGTCTTTCTCGCGCTAGCCAACTCAGAAATGCGCTCCAGTTGCCGCGTTTACGATGCGCATAGCGGCCGCAAAATCGGCATTACGCGCAATCGCGAAGGCGATTTCGCCACGGCCTTTGCCCATGAACTTGGCGCTGGCATTCAGCTTCGCCCGGCGCCATCGGATAAGGCGCTCGACGATTGGGGCGATGAGCTTCCCAGCGTCATCCTTGATGAATTGCACGCTGATGTAAAGTCCGCCCAGCCCGCTCCCACCACCGAACCACAAACCGCCGCCAGCTAAGCGATTTATATAGCAACAGGGGTCCGACCTGTCCCGTTAAGCGTAGCTCGACAGCGTAATATCACTCCATGCCTCCAGTTCCGACAATCAAAGTTTCCTCGCGCGGCGCGAAGCGCCTAAAAGACGGCCATGTTTGGGTTTACCGTTCGGACATCACATCTGACGGCAGCGCTGCGCCTGGCGCTCTCGTCCGCGTCGTCGATGATCGCGGCAAGACGCTTGGCAGCGCGCTCTACAGTAGCTCGTCTCAAATCGCCATTCGTCTGATCTCGCCTGACGAAGTAAAAGATTTATCAGAATTGCTTCA
>JAJPHW010000205.1 GCA_021325035.1 Terriglobia bacterium | reverse complement strand
TATCTCTGCATTGTTAATGATTGATGAATACTCATAAAAAATTTCATCATGATTTCACGCTCGAACAATTGGTTGCAGTGCTAGACTTTTTTTGCGACCACATTAAGTCTGCTTCTTCCGGGTCGAGAGTCCAGATCAATGCTCACGTCTAGGTCGCTACAAGCGGGATCAAAGTTGAAGCAACCGCTATTTTGCTCAATGCTTTTTCTGGCAATGGCGAATCCGTCGGCCGTGGCCAGGAATCATGATGTGCAGGGCAAGCGGAATTTGCCTCAACCAATGCAAGCTGCGCCTTTATCGAAGGGGCTGCTTGAGCAGCAGCCGAGTTCGCCGCCGACTGTAGCCTATATTGGCGGGCAGCTAACAATTGAAGCGAAAAACTCAACACTCGGCGACGTTCTTCGCGCAGTCGAAATGCAGACGAAAGCCTCATTCGAGCTGCCGAGGGATACGACTGAGCGTGTAGTCGGCCACTTCGGGCCCGGCCGGGCGGAGCTCGTTTTGGCGTCTCTGCTGAATGGATCCGGGTATAACTACGTAATGATCGGATCGGAAAAGAGTCCAAACTTGCTGGCCCGCGTAATACTTACGCGTTCCGAAAGCGCAAGCAACGCCTCTGAAATTTCGCCAGACATGATAAGGAATATGGGGAATGAAGCTATAAAACTGCAAGACGGACGTTTGAATGCGGGGCATACTGCCGCACAAATACCGTTGAACCAGCCAAGTCAGAACCAGCCAATCAGCGACGAGGATGACCAGTATTCGCTGAGCGATGCGAACCTTACGGCTAACAATGAAGAGGAAGATTCTCGACCACAAGGTCAAGTCAGCCCCGACATGGAACAGGATCCTAAGTTGTTAAATCAGCAGCCTCCAGTTCCCGGGGCGAACCCTCATATCAAACCTTAGCTTCCGAGTGCTCACTCTTTCAGCAAGCCTGGTTCAAGTCCCATTCTCACGTTGATTTTGTAGGCGTAAACGCATCTGCGATTGCAGATTCTAGCGCGATACGTTTCCCGGACGAAGGAGTTTTTGCAAGCGAGCCTGGTAGTACTCCACACCGTCGAGATGCTTCGCAAATATCAGGTCGTCCGTGCTGCCTGCCACGCCTATACGAGGCAGACGGTACACGTCGGTTCCATGATTGACTAAGCCGAAAGTTGCCAGCACGGCGCTTGTGTATCCAGCGTCGCGTACCAGCGCGACCTGACTGCTTCGAAAATCGACGGATGTCCCATTGGGAAAGCAAAATAGGTTAACTTTTCTGCCCATGCCTTCTTCGATTTGCTGGCGCGAGACCGTCAGTTCTTTCCAACACTCTTCATCCGTAATGCTGGAGAGTATGGGGTGGCCCACGGTATGCGATCCTATTTCAACCAATCCGGAGTCCGCCATTTCGCGTAGCTCGTTCCATGAGCATGGCGCATATTTCGCCGGGGGAGTTCGCGGGACGGGCACACTCATTTGCTTGCTGATTGCTCCGATTTGTTTATCGCGCGCTTCGGGACCTAACAGGTTGAGCTTCTGAAAAAAATGATCGATTCGTTCCGGGCTCAGCTCAACAGGTCGAGTAGGTTGTTCGCTGAGCCAAAGGACTTTGTCCGTCCAGATCCAGTCTTCCCCGCGTATGAAAGAACTCACGACAAAAAATGTGGCAGGGAGTTCCAGTTTTGTGAGTAGCGGGAATAGAACTTCGTAGAAGTTGCGACGGCCGTCGTCCACTGTAAGCGCCACCATGCCGCGTTCGAGTGGTTCGTCCGATTTGACGCGTTCGACCAAGTGAGACAGCGGGACAACGCGATAGTGTCGGCGTAAATATTCAAATTGCGTTAGCGCTGCTGAAACACTTACGGCCTCTTTCCCCTCATCTTCATCACCGCAAAAATTGTGATACATAAGCGCGCGCGCCTGCCTCGCGGACAAGGCACGGGTAAGTGAAAAGATTCCGGACGCTCGCATGAGACGAAGAGCAAGTGTTTTCATGAACGCCTTATCAGGGGGACGCTTCAGGGTCCGCCAGCGCGCAGCCTACATCTTAAAATACAGAATGGTCGCGCAGAACTAGTTTGCACCGTACTACAGCCGTAAGGAATTCCTGAGTAAGCTTATTGTGGAATGCTTTCGCCGCCCGGATAGGTACTAACTCAAATTTTTCCATCCTGAAAGGGCTGGATTCAACGATGCGCTCGAACCGCGCAATCGTCATCTGGTTAAGCCCCCCTTCGACTTCATCAAATCGGGTTGCACCATCATTTCTGATGTGGGAACGCCAGCGACATAATGCTTCTTCCGAAAAGATCAAGTGAGCCCAGGGAAAGACCGAGAATAAGTGGCCTCCGAGTGGATGAAACCAAGTTGGGCCAAAGGAGGCTAGTACAAATCCGCCGGGAGCCAGCATCTTGGACATCGCCTCCAGAATGGCGGCAGGATCCGCAAAATGTTCGAACGCATCAAGTGAAATGATTACGTTCGCTGGTTCGGGTGGCGCTTTGCAAAACACCACATTCTGGCATTGTACTTTCGCGGCTTCTTCACGTGCGACATTCAGCCACCGATCAAGAACATCCACACCATAAACCCGCTTGGCTCCTCGCTGCGCAATTTCGATGGCTTCGATGCCCGCGCCGCAGCCGAAATCCACAACGATCTTGTCACACAAGTCGGTCCAGATTGAAGGGCCCAACAAGGTCTCCAGCTTACTGTTCTTGTTATAAGTCGAACCGTCCATGCGTTTTGGTTCCGCTGGAAACAGGGTGCGCAGCAGGTTATATCCGAGGTTTCCGCCCAGCAATGACACGCGTTCAGTCTCCTTCACGTACATTCTACAAACTTGCGTGAGTTTGACTTGGAAAGCAGACAGCACCAATGTGCTGCTCACGATAAAATCCGAATGGAGCGAAGATGGCTAGTATGACCGATCCAGAGTCGCAAGGTACGCCAAAACATCCGGATATCAGGAGGGCTGTTAGGTCCTCAGTGACGCGTATTTTGCCAGGATCCATTTTGAGGGAGATGCGTCTCTATCGCAGTTTCTCCCGCGCCGAGCGCCTGCTTTACTTAAGGATCCGGTTAGGAAACGCCTTAATGATGGCAAAGCCTCGACTCGCACCAATAACGGCTCGGTCATTTTTATTTGTGTGTTTTGGCAATATCATGCGAAGCCCGATGTGTGAAGCGCTCATGAATCGCGCCGCCACTCGCTATGCCCGCGAGGCAATCCGCGTAACCTCCGCCGGCCTAAACGCGACTCCGGGAAAGGAAGCACATCCTTGGGCCGTGACCGCCGCCCGAGAGTTCCGCATTTCCCTCGAGAATCACCGCGCACGCCGATTGACGCTCGCCATGGTAGATGAGGCCGACGCCATTATGGCTATGGACTACCAAAACCAAGTTCAACTCATATCTCGTTTTCCCCAAGCCGTCGACAAGATCTTTATGCTGAGCGAATACGCCGGCGAGGACTACCACTTAGGAGAAATTGCAGATCCTTATTACTTGGGGCAAGAGGGAACCCGCAAGTGTTATCGCACCCTTGACCGCTGCATTTCGAATCTGGTCGTAAGGACATTTGGCGACTAGGCGCTGCGCACTAAGCACCAAGGCGAGCCGGAGTGGCGGTCATCGTGCTCACCGATGGCCACTTCTTTCTCAAGGGTTTATTTTCCTGTAACACGGATTGGCTAGGCTCTTATATGTTCGAGCAATAGTAAGGACAGGATAACCTCGGGGGAGGGGGACTGTCCTTGCTATTTTATTCAGGCAACGGAGGTTGCAAATTTCGCGCCATAAGACTTCGGATGACGCGACTTGTAACCACGCTCGAAGCGTGCGTCTTAATAGTAGGGGGAGAATGACAAGGCGATTCTCAGTGGTATTTTTTATTATTTTCATGCCTTGGTTCTCGGTTATGGTCGCCAATTCGACCCTCACTGCTCAAGAAGCCAAGTCGTGCGGGCCGCCAAACTACTGTTCGCGTACCGACCGTCGTATTGAACCATATCCCCAGGCTCCCGTTGCGATCGGGCCCTCTGGGTCAATCGTTACTGATCCCAATTTTGGATCGCGCATAGTGCGGGTCACAGATACCAAGTCAGATCCTCAAGGCCGGGGACGCTCGTTTATGACTCCATCATCGGCCGAGCAGAATCCTTGGAATGCCGACGGAACCAAATTTTATGTCATGACCATGGGTGGTCAATTCGTGCTTTACGACTTCGATCCGTCGTCGTTGAAGATTCGTCAAAGAGGAGCTGTGAAGGCGCCTTGGCAGGGAGAGCCACAATTCAGTTACCTCCGCCCCAATATCCTGTATGGAGTGCGCGCCAACTATCCTGTATTTCAGGAGTACAACACGACCGACGGCACGATTAATGCCCTGCACAAGATTTCAGATTGCGTGAGCGTAAATGCGAGCGACTACGGGCATACCATTACTGTGAGTGCCGACGATTCGCGAATGATAACTTCAATAGGGCCACGGCAAGACCGCGATTCGTTGATTTACGTATTCGACCGGAAACTTGGGTGCCGTTGGTACAACACACGGACCGGCGAGATTGGCGGTCAGTGGGGACCGAAAGGGAACATCGTTATTCCGGATCGCTGCTGGATTCACAATGCTCGGCTTTCCAAGTCGGGCCAGTATGTTTGGATTCAACGCGGCGGAGGCGACGGAGTGGGCGAAGGCTGGCTGGTCTGGGATGTTGCGACCATGCAAGTTGCAGGCTGTTCTTCTCAATGTGGCGGCCACCATGCCATGGGCTATTCACATATCGTGGGCTCGTCGGGAGATAAACATCCGCTCGATTTAATTCTCCGCCCTCTGAGCGATCTAAGTACCATTACGCACCTGATCTCCGATTTGCAACCGACTTCCAGTGTCCGCTATTGGTACGATCAACATTACTCTTGGAACAACGTGAAAGCGGGGGATGCTAATCCGGTTTGTTTTTCCACCTACAGTACGAACAATACGAGCACGCCAGGAGTTTCGCTCGATACGATTGCTCCTTGGGAAAATGAAATTCTCTGCGCAGAGACCGACAATAAAGCTTCTACCGTCTGGCGCTTCGCACACACCTACAGCACGGCCAAAAACGGATTCTGGTCAACGCCCCGGGGCAATGTGTCACAAGACGGTCGCTTTTTCATATTTACTTCAGATTGGCTTAATCAGTTGGGCGAGGAACCCAGTAATCGTAACAACCATCGAACAGATGTGTTTATTGTGGAGCTTCGCTAGAACTGGGAGACCGTATCGTCCCAAATTTGATCTAAAATTCTTACGAATTCTTATGCGCCGAGTAGGACGGGTATGAGCTTTGACAGTTCAAAGAGCCATGTTTTGGCCGAACGTCGATCTCGCCACCATCCATCAGCACGGAACTCAGGATCGGGGACGCCATAAATCCAGAGTTGGGCGCGGAAGTGCTTGGCCAGCGTTTTATACCAAATAATTCGTGCCCTGCGCGTATGGTAATTAGAAGTGACTACAGCTATTTGATGCTCCCCGAGCCCATCGATGCACGGCCAAATTGTCTCAGCTTCCTGCTTCGTCGAGTTTACGTCCAACCCAGTCTCGCAAAAATCAGTACGATCGGCGATTTGCTGACCATATTGCTTGGCGATGTAAACCCGGGCGATTGGAGCAACGGATTGACCCCAATAAGTCTCGTGTGGAATGCTTATGATCATACGATCCGCGCGACCCTGCTGTAGGAGTCGCACTGCGCCATCTATCCGAGCCTTTTCCCCCAAAATTGAGCCTTGCAATACGACCAGCCCATCCAAGTGGGAAGGCAAAGCGTCAGATTTGATAAGCAGATTGCTGCCCCATTCTCCAATCGCGAAAATGAAGATTAATCCCAGCATCAACAAAATGGCGAAGGCCCGCTTGTAAAATGGTGCAGGGTCGCGGCGGATTGCGGGAAGATTGGTGTCTTGCTTCACGAGGCTACGGCCGGTATTTCAGGTTCCACAGATTGTGCTGGCGCGTAAAGTTCAAGCCATTGCTGGCGAACGACCGACCAATCATAGCGGCGCAAATCTGCTTGGGCATTTAAGGCGAGGCGGCGCCCGAGATCCGGCTCTTTCAGGATGCGCATGATGTTGCGCGCCAGGGCGCAGGCATCTTCCATTGGCGATAAGAGGCCTGTGCGTTCGTGCTGAACAAGGTGTTGCATGCCTTCTGGCTGCGTGCTTACTACCGGAATGCCTGACGCGAATGCTTCCAACACGGAAACCGGCATGTTGTCGAGGGAAGAGGCGTTTACAAAAATGTCGGCATCTTCATAACATCGGCCAATTTCCCTACGCGGGACGACACCCGTGAAATGCACTCCTGCCAGATTGAGTCGGCGCACGAGAACGCGAATTTCCTGTTCCTGTGGGCCGCTACCGACGAGATCAAGACGAGCCTCGGGGAAAAGTTTCTGAACCTCGGCAAAAGCTCTGACGACCAGATCAACCCGGTAATAGGGATGAAATCCTCGTGTATTCACGATATGCGGTCGTATCATCTGGCGGACGCGAAATGAAAATTGCGATAAATCCACAATATTGGGAACTACTTGAGTGCTCAGGCCGAACTCTCCAAACACCTGCGCCAAATACTCCGAAGGAACCACAAGGTGGTCTGCGTTGGCAAGCGCACGGCGGGCGATTCGGGACCGCCGCAAGTGATCCCGAGCTTCACCGCTGTGATAATGAATGAAGACTTTCTTCCCGCAGATGCGCGCGATTATGTGTGCTGGCAGTGTTGCGACTAAAAAAGACCAGTAAGAGGCGGAAAAAATATGGGCATGGTCGGCTTTCTGTAGTCCTTTCCACAAAGATGCCAGATAGATGGGCTCACGGATCAAAGTGCGTAAGAATGGGACGCTCTCTGCCCATCGAATAGGATGCGGAAAAGGAGGATCAATGGGTATGAAGTGCGCCTCAACAGCAGGATCATCTTTCCAATGACGCAAGAGTAGTTCGGCCTGCACGGACTGGCCGCCTACGTAACGTAAAGAAGCGGCCACAATGGCCACGCGAGCGCGCCTGGCAATTGGTTGCTTCCGATCTTCGGGAACAGCATGCGATTGCGGAACTTTCCGAATCTTTTCCGAAATTAATTTGCCATACAGTTCTTCGTATTGCCGGGCGATTGCTTCGATTCCAAAATGAGCTTCCGCGAATGTTTTGGCATTGTGGCCAAGTTCGACTCGCAAGGCCTGATTGCGCAATAGATGTTCAATCGCTGCTGCGAGAGCCTCTTCATCCCCCGGTGGCACAAGAATTCCGCGATTCTCGTTAATTAGTTCGGAATTGCCCCCGACGCGGCTTGCTACAACCGGAACTGCCGCTGCCATCGATTCGAGAATAGCGTTGGATAAGCTTTCCGATGCAGAAGGCATGACCGACACTTCCAAAGAAGCTAGAACGGCGGGAATATCCTTGCAATCTCCCAGAAAATGCACCACACCTTCCAGTCCTAATTCCTTTGCCTCTCGTGCAAACTGCTCGCGGAATGGGCCATCTCCCACGAGGACAAATTCCACCGATGGCATTCGTGCTCGAACTCGTTTGGCGGCGCGTAGAAAAACTTTGTGGTTTTTCGAGAGTGTGTTCATGCGCGCGATCATGCCGACGCGAGGAATGCCGGGTATTTTCGACAACACGGGATGAGCCGCCATGAAGGCGGAAGGTGCTAGCCCATTGCCGATGACGCATATTCGATGTTCTTCGATGCCGTGCTCGACCAGTTTCGCTGCCGCTGCGTGCGAGTTGCACACAACCCGGTCGCACATTCGGAAAACAACAAGCTGGGCGCGAAATTGCGCCGACGTGAGGAGATCGCCCATCTGTCGCTGGCTGCCGATCACGACTGGAACCCTGAGCATTCGCGCTACGGGGAGTAATGCAAGGTTCGTATAAAAGTCGAATGCATGAGCTATCTGAACCTTGTGATGTCGTAAATAACGAGCCATACGAATGCGAGCGCGCAACGATTGCAAACTGTAGAAACTGCCGCCCAAGGGGAATTCCTCCACTTCGCTAAGGTGCTCGGCAAGCCATCCCCGCCGACGGAGGCAGCCTAGTTTGACCGGAAACGGCAAAGGGTTAAGGGATTCTGCGAGAGCCAAAAACTGTCGCTCACTGCCGCCCGTGTCGAAGCTGTTGGTCATCAGCAAAACAGGATGGCGCGACGAGAAATCAGTTGGGGCCTCAGATTTTGCGGAGGTTCTCATCCTGCTCCCAGTGACCCGATGAGGTCAAAAGAAACCGCGAATCACGCATGGTACACGCCTCAAGAAAATTTCGCTGCCAGAGTTCGAACATCATGAGCCGCCAAATCGCAAGATAATCATCTGTCTGGCCACAGAAAAATGAATCCAGGAGGTGGCGGATGCCAGTTTCGTTGAAATACCCCCGTTGCAAAGTTCGAGGTTCGAGTAAAAGACTGAGCACCATATCTTTGAGTTCATGACGCATCCAGTGAAGGAGCGGCAGCGCGAACCCTTGCTTTGGCCGGTGTAAAGCTGCGCGGGGCACTCCGATCCGCTCGGCGAACTTGGTCAGAATGAACTTTTTGCTGCCGTCTCGCGTCTTCCAGTTGCGGTTCAATGATGCGGCCCATTCCACGAATACGTGATCCAGCATGGGAACGCGGGCCTCGAGAGAAGCAGCCATGCTCATGCGGTCCACTTTGGTAAGAATGTCTCCTGGAAGATACGTTTTTGTATCGAGATAAAGCACGCGTTCCAGCGGATCTCCGCTAGGCGCAACTTCCAACCTTCGACGGAATGCAAGTAAAGGATCTACTCCTGAGAAAGAATGCAGGAAGTCTTCAGAAAGCATTGAATAGTTTCTTTGCATTGGGACAACAGAGATGCGTTCGAGATAACGTTCCTGCCACGGTAGAGAGTGGCTATAGGCGTAGTTGCGTCCATAAACCCAATGCGGCAACCGTGGGTAGATTTGGTCACGATAAAGCTGACCTGCCCAAATCGGGAGCTGAGGCCGTGGATTGTCAAGAAATCCCTGGTAGCGTTCATACCCCGCAAACATTTCATCCCCCCCGTCTCCAGAAAGCACTACGGTCACGTGCTTTCGAGCCATCAGGCAGACGAAGTAAGTGGGCAGCATGGAGGAGTCACCGAAAGGCTCGTCTAATGAGCTTGCAAGGGTCTGAATCGCCTCGGCAATATCCGGTTCCAGAATCAGTTCATGATGTTCGGTCTCGAATTTCTGTGCAACGAGTCGCGCATAGGGCGTCTCGTCAAAATCGGAATGTTTAAAGCCGACGGAAAATGTCTTCACCGGCTTTGAAGCGCTGCGGCTCATTAGCGCCACAATTGTGGATGAATCAATTCCCCCGCTTAGGAGGGCGCCTAGAGGTACGTCGGCAAGCAATTCCATCCGCACAGCTTCGCTAAGCCGCACGTCGAGCTGCTCAAGGCATTCCTCTTCGCACGCCGGCGAATAAGTGCCATAGGCTGGTATTTCCCAATACTGTCGCACTCGGACTTCGCCGTCCTCGTAAACGAGGAGATGTCCCGGAGGGAGCTTTTGGATGTGTAAGAACGCGGTATCGGGCTCTGGAATGTAGCCGAAGTAAAAGTATTGCAACAGTGCATGAGGATTGGTTTCAGCAAGCGATGGAGCCGTGGCTAGAATGGCTTTGATTTCGGATGCAAAAAAAAGACGGTCACCAGATTTTGAATAATGCAAAGGCTTGATACCCAAACGGTCGCGCGCTAAGAGCAGGCGCCGACGCCGCTCATCGTATAACGCGAAGGCGAACATGCCGCGCAATTTAAGCACGCAATTATCACCAAAGTCTTCATAAAGATGAACGATGACCTCAGTATCTGAGTCGGTGCGAAAATGATGACCGCGCTTCTCGAGTTCCTTTCTGAGTTCCTTGAAGTTATAAATTTCACCATTGAAAACCACCCACGCCGATTGATCTTCATTAAAGATGGGTTGGCTACCTCCTGCCAAATCTATAACACTAAGGCGGCGCATGCCCAAGCCAGTGCACCCGGTGACGAAGGTTCCTTCTCCGTCCGGGCCCCGATGAATCAGGGTCTCGCACATCCGGTGCAGGAGATCACTATCAACCCGTCCGTTGCGTGCATCCACAACTCCTGCGATTCCACACATAAAGGTTCGCCAATAACTTAAGGAAGATCGAGAGACATGCGTTCTCTGGTGGACGCATGAGGGTGATAGTCGGAGTGCGCAGGCGTTCCATGCGCCACAGCGAACTCCGGTAACGGCTTGCGACCCTTAACTCCGATTGAAGCATTCGCAACCGTCAGTTCTTCGAGATCCATGCTCTCAAACCAACGAAAGACTTGTTCGTAAGTGTGCTTCGATTGATATTTTGGTGAATACCAATCGAGTGTGTCGAGCAACCGATGTTCCGGATGAGGATTCAAATTCACCGGGAAAACATGATGCACTAAACCTGCCAGTGGCCTACCAACGATAGGGAAGATACGAAGCGTGCGGTCAACACCGTAAAAAAATGGGACAGCCAAGCGCAGAAAGGCATGCAACTTGGGAGTCGGAATGCGATGGGTAATCTTCCGGTATTGATCGCTGAAACGGTACCAGTTGTTATACCCGCTGTAGAGCCAAATCGCGATGGTGCCACCAGGCTTTAGATATTGAATTAAGGTCTTGAAAGCACGCTCGCAGTCGGGAGTATGGTGCAGCACGCCCACGCTATAGATGCAGTCGAAACTTTCCGGCGCAAAAGGCAAATTAAAAACGTCGGCCTGAATCGCAGTGAACTTCCTGTCGGACAAATTACAGGCAGCGCATTCTGCAGCTTCACTTAGGTCAACCCCGACTACACGTCCGCCCCATCGGGTCGCGACGTCAGCGAATCTCCCCATTCCGCAACCCACGTCGAGTACCAACTTGTCACGGAGATCCTCGACCCGCAATCCTGTCTTGTAGGTGAAATTCTTCTGCGAAAATTCCGGCGTTAGTTGCGTTCGTGAGAATTGCTGCCACTGATAGCCAAAGCTGTCTGCATAATTTCGGGCTTCCACAATTCGCAGGACTCCGCGGACCGATGGAAATGCCTTACCGCAAGAGATGCAGCGGCACTTCTCGTCCTCAATCCTCAAAGAAGAGCGGCATTGAGTGCAACGCAGAAGTGGTAATAAATCAAATGGAAAATTCAGAGGCACGCACTCTCCTTGATTGCGGGCGAATTTCCCCGAAAACATTCATAGACTTCAATCGTTGTGGCGACGGCTGCAATGAGAAGGCCTGCTCTCGCTGCATAGCCAGCAGAACCGAGGTGTAGCAGACTGTGAAATATGGAAAAAATTGATACACTTCCGGCGCAAAGCAAGCTCCGATAGAAAAACCGACAAGAGAGCTTTTTAATGCTCCCACGAACAAAACTGCATCTTTGTCCAAGGATTTTGTTTTACCTAAATGCCGCAGGTTCTTGTAGCCGCATACGAAAAACATAAGATAGAGCAGCAGACCCGGGATGCCCCCTTCAGCGGCGATCTGCAAGTAGGAG
Source organism: Terriglobia bacterium (assembly GCA_021325035.1). Taxonomy (GTDB): domain Bacteria; phylum Acidobacteriota; class Terriglobia; order Terriglobales; family Acidobacteriaceae; genus JAJPHW01. Next base: position 1,857 of record JAJPHW010000205.1, on the reverse strand, counting down.
GCATGAACTTCCTTCCACAGACCTGAATACACAACAAAATTGCCAGCCCCTACCCCTAAAATTGGGTAGTGCACAATCGCATCAAGCGCCCGAACCATCAGGAGCTTGCGCTCCTCGTAAGAGCCTTCCGCCGATACTTCAATTCGAGAATCTCCCGCACCCGCAATGGCCGTGAAGCGTTTGACGAGGGTTCGGCCCGCAAACAGCAAAAGCAGAGCGCTTATGATCACCGTTCCAGCGATTAGCGCAGGCCGTCGTCCCTTGATTCCGAACTGCCAAAGGCATACGGTTCCAGCGAAGATCAGATCGATGAATCCAGCACGTGAAGCGGTCAATAGTAATGCGACTGCCATGCACAAAATTGCCAGGGCCCATAGAAGTTTGCGTCCGGCTCCCTTGGTGGAAATCATGAACGCGACGCAAAAAGGTATTGAAAGGACGATGGCAAACGCCATGTCATTTGGATTCGAATAGAACCCGCCTATTACGCCACTCAATCGAGGTACCGAGTGTCCTTTAATTAACGCGACAGACGTGACTAACGCCACGGAAACCGACTGAATCAAAATCAACCCCTTCAGCCTCTGGTACGTCGTGACTAGCAAAAAAGTGAGAAGCCACGCTACGGACACTTTGGAAAAATCGAGAGTAGTGAATACAGCCCCACCCTTCCACACGGGAGACAGAACCGCAGAGAGCATCAAGACCGCAATGATGGCGATTAAATAGAAGCCTTCCGGCGGGAGATCTTTAAGCTTGCGCGGAGCCTTGCCAGCGCTTAAGAAAAGACTCCCCGTGGCGAGAAGCGCGGTGACCTTGGCCAAAGGGATATGCTGAAGTCCTGGAACAAAGTCGGTCGGTCGCGCACAATAAACGACGTAGAAAGCCGCTAGCCAGAAAAAAGCCCCGCTTAAAACATCTTTCTTTTCCTGTTTGTTCGCCTGCAAGTGTGCGCCGTTTCGCAAGTTCTCGCCTCATTGTTGCCAGTGGTTCGCTCCGACCTGCTGGACTGGTAAGAAACTCCTTAACGGATAATAGCAGCGGGTCATGGGACTGAAGTTATGCCGAATATGAACTTTTCGTGAATTTTGAAGGCGGATCACCGCGCTCTGGTCTGTTGCGATTTTTAATGATGCTTTGATGCGTTTTTACTAGTGGCTGCATACACTTTTAGCTTGCGTTTAAAGGCAGAGAGCATTTGACGCTACCCCACATGCCCAGCACACATGGTGCAAGCATCGGAGAAGCCCAGAGGATCCCAGAGCTCGACGGAATAAGGGCTATTGCCATCGGGATGGTTCTTTTATTGCACGTATTTTTCGGATACAGCAATCCCGCTGGTGCATTGGACTTTCTGCCACGCCCCATTTTCCAGTTATTAGGGCACGGTTGGCTTGGAGTTGATCTTTTTTTTGTGCTCTCGGGATTCCTGATTACGGGGATATTGCTCGATACGAGAGAACAACCGCATTATTTCCGCAACTTTTACATCCGCCGATTTCTTCGCATCATGCCGCTTTACTTTACGATGCTGATCGTTTGGTCATTCTTCTATCAAGGTTATTCGCAGTATTTCTGGTTGAGTAGCATTTTCGGAGGCAATCTCGCTTCCTTGTTTCACGTGCGCGTGCCTCACGGACCCGGAGTGTTGTGGTCGCTGGCGATTGAGGAGCATTTTTATCTGCTTTGGCCCTTAGTCGTACTACTGTTGAATCGCCGCGTCCTTCTGCTCTTGTGTTTGGCAATTTTCATGGGTTCTCCTCTTCTGCGAGGTATCTACGCTGCCCAGGGAATGAAGCCCGAAATGATTTATGACCTCTCATGGTTTCGCTTTGATGGGTTAGCGCTGGGGGCGAT
>JAJPHW010000162.1 GCA_021325035.1 Terriglobia bacterium | reverse complement strand
CGATCGGCGCGCAAATCTTCATCGCGGAAGCAGCGCACAATCTGGAAATACCGGTCAAAGCCGGAGATCATCAGAATCTGCTTAAAAATCTGCGGCGACTGCGGCAGCGCATAAAAATTTCCCGGCTGAACGCGGCTGGGCACAAGATAATCACGCGCCCCTTCCGGCGTAGACCGAGTCATGAATGGCGTTTCGATCTCGAAAAATTTCTGTGCTGAAAGATATTCGCGAATCGCCAGCGCAACTTTATGCCGCAACTCAATGTTGAACTGCATCGCATCGCGGCGCAGATCAATATAGCGATATTTCAGCCGCATCTCTTCGTTGGGCAGAACAGTGTCGCCGGGCAAAAATGGCGGCTGCTTCGATTCGTTCAACAAGCGCAACTCGTCCACCACCAGTTCAACTTCGCCAGTCGGAATATTTTTATTGATCGTGTCGGCATCGCGCTTCTTCACCGTTCCCACGGCGGCAATCACGTATTCATTCCGCAGCGACTCCGCTTTGGCGTGCAATTCCGGGTTGCGTTCTTTATTGAATACAAGTTGGGTCACGCCCGACCGGTCGCGAACGTCAATAAAAATCAGGTTGCCCAGATCGCGGCGCCGGTTCATCCAACCCATCAGAACGGCGCGGCTGCCCGCATCCGAGAGACGCAGTTCGCCGCACATATGTGTGCGTCTTAAGTCGCCTAAAAAGTCGAGCAAAGTGTTCCCTTTAAGTGGAGAATCAGGTGCGAAGCCGAATCCTTAGATTATAAATGGCGGGATGCAAAAGTCGTACTGCCAACACTTATGTCATCCCGAAAGTCCGCGTTTTCTCGAGCGGGCTGAGGGATCGAGCGCGGAACGCATCTCCCTTGGAGCGCCCACATGCGTCGGTGCTTGCTTTAGTCGATATGCCTCAGGGGCGTGGCTTGCTCAAACTTCAATCGCCATTGGTCTCCCTGCGTGGTCCACAAATCGGAGACGCGCTGGTAGCGAGGTGCATAACCATTGTCTCCTTCGCTGGCAGTTATGATCGCATCGTATGTCACCAGAATTGCTTCATCGCTCACACTGATGACTTTTTCGTTATACATCTGGTAGCTTTGCAGCCGTCCTTCGTGCGTCGCATCCATCAATTCCTCGCGATCATACGTTCTGCCGTCACTGCCAACCAGGGTGAAATCATCAGCCAGAAGGTGTTTGATCGCGCCAGGATCTTTTGTCTTCTGGGCTTCGAGGACGGCACGCGAGCTTTCGGCAACTTGTCCGCGGGGTGTTGAGCGGGAGAGCGTGGATTCAGCCGTCTGCGCGGAGATAAAACTTACTGATACAGCACCAAGAAGAATAAGCGCCAGCCATCGTCGCATTGCGATTCCCCTCACCCCTTGATTTTTACCGCCAGTTCACTTCGCGGAACAGAAACCTGCTCGCCTGTGGCTAGATTTTTCAAAGCAAATACACCTGACTTGGTCTCATTCTCGCCGACGATCAGGATGTATCGCGCGCCAATCTTATCCGCGGTCTCAAATGATTTCTTCAATCGAAAAGTTTCGTCGCCCAGTTCCGCTACGAGATTGCCACGCCGCAACTCCCGCGCCAGTCGCGCCGCTTCAATGTTCATCCCATTACCGAGCGGGGCGATATACACATCCGCCTTCTGCTGCACCGATCCCATAGTTTCTTGCAGCGTCATCACCAGCCGATCTTCGCCGATGGCAAATCCAATACCCGGCGCAGGCGGCCCACCAATCGACTCTGACAGTCCGTCATAGCGCCCGCCGCCCAGAATCGCGTTCTGCGCGCCCAGCGCGCCATGCGTGAACTCAAACGCAGTTCGCGTGTAGTAATCGAGTCCACGCACTAACCTATCGTTTATTTGAAACTCGACGCCGACCGCTTTCAGAATTTCCTGCACCTGGTCAAAGTGCTTGCGGCTGTCTTCGTCGAGAAACTGGCTGATGCGCGGCAGCTTTTCGATGATCGGCTGATCCTCCGGAACTTTGCAATCCAGCACGCGCAGCGGATTCGTCACCGCCCGCCGCTGGCAATCGGCGCACATCTTGTCTTTCACCGGCTCCAGCGCCACCCGCAGCGCTTCGTTGAATTTCACCCGCTCCGCCGACGAGCCGACCGAATTCATTTCCAGCGTCCAGCCTTTTATGCCGAGACGATCCAGCAGCGTCGCCAACATTTCCAGAATTTCCGCATCGCGCACCGGAGATTCGCTTCCAGCACTCTTTGGCCCAATAATTTCCGCGCCGATTTGGTAGAACTGGCGGTACCGACCTTTTTGTGGTCGTTCGCGACGGAATTGCGGTCCGATGTAATAGAGCTTATTGAGCCCGCGCTTTTCGAGTTTGTGCTCAATGTAGGCGCGGACCACGCCAGCTGTGTTCTCAGGGCGAAGCGTCTGCCAAATTGGACGAGTATCGACTGGTAATGTTTCACAAATAACAGACAGATTTTCAACGTCAAACCGCACGGTATCGGGGATTGCCTGCGCGGTGACTAGGCGCAAATTATTAAAGCTTAAGATTCCCTTATCCCTGAACACAGCTGCCTTTTTTAATTCGTTCATTACCTCTGGCGTGAGACGATATGAAAAGACAAAATAGTCTTGTCCATTCTCGTGCCAAGTAGGTAAAGGAGCTGCGGGAGAGGCAGCGTTGGGGTTTATACCCTGCCAAGCTTTAACATTAGGATTTCTAGCGGTAATCCATTTTTTGTAGACAGCATAATCAGCTGCTTTAATGCCGTCCTCCCACGTGTACATCTCCTTCGACACCACATCCGTCTCTTCTCCAACCGCGCGGGAAAAAAGCTGCGTCTCCTCAAAAATCGGCGTGCGAATTTCCTGGAAGTTGTACGCTTCAAACACCTCTCGCACCGTCTTTTCGACAAAGTTCCACAGCGCCGTATCCGGCGGAAGAAGATCGCGCGTCCCTCGAACCGCTTTAATCATTAGTCCGTCCACGTGGGGACAGCCGTCCTCGGCTGTCCAGTGGAGCGTAGCTCGACTTCTCTACTCAACCCCACCACCTTGTCATCCTGAGCGGAGTGAATTCATTCGCTTGCGAATGAATTCACGCAGTCGAAGGACCCCATTCAAGCATCAATCTCAAACCGGCATATCAAGGAATTCTCTCTCGCCCCCTTGAATCATCGTAAGAACGCCCCTTAAGGCCCATCTCACGCCAACGGTGAATGGGCTCCTTCGACTTCGCGAGCGCTTCACTCGCGTGAAGCGCGCTCTCCGCTCAGGATGACAAATTATTCAGCGATGGGTTGCCCGCAAACAGCATGGGCGCTCCCCATTTCTCAGCTAAATCCACCCATCGCGGATTCAATACCTCGATCAACGCAATTTTCTTCTCGCGCCGCCAACCCTTCAGTTGCTTCTCCCGCCCAATTGCTTTATGAACATCGTCAAAACTCTCGTAATAAACAAGCCGCGTGCAGCAATGCTCATGCGAGAATCCTTTGATCTCCCCTCGCTTGTGCTCGAACACCCGCCGCTCGACGTTGTTCGTCATGCCGATATATAGCGTCCCAGATCCACTGCACACGATATAAACGAAATACTTGTGTTCTTTCACTACTCCCACCACTTGTCATTCTGAGCGAAGATTTCTTTCGCTATGCGAAAGAAATCGCAGTCGAAGAACCCCATGCCTCTCAATCTCTCCACCGGCTCATCAAGGCATTCTCACGATGTCTTCCTCTCCCTCAAATAATCTTCCTTGTACCCCAAATAATTATTCGCATAGCGCATAATCGCTTCCTGATCTTTTTCTTCCAGCTTGCGCCGGAACTTTCCCGGAGACCCCATCCATAAAGAGCCCGGCTCCACAATCGTCTTCTCCGGAATCAGCGTTCCCGCCGCAATAATCGAACCTGCGCCAATCCGCGCACCATTCAGAATCACGACGCCCATGCCGATGAGGCAGCGGTCTTCAATCACGCAACCATGCAGCGTCACCGAATGCCCAACCGTGACGTAATCGCCCAGCGTCACGCCATATTGGCCTTTCATTCCATGGAGCACGCTGCAATCTTGAATGTTCGAGTTCGCGCCGATGCGAATCGCATACACATCGCCGCGCACCACGGCGTTCATCCACACGCTCGAGTGCTCGCCGAGCACAACATCGCCGATAATCTGCGCCGATTCATCGATGTAGCACGACGTCGGAATCGTCGGCGAAATACCCTTATAAGAGCGAATCATGGTTTAAATATTAAAAATGACGAAGAAAGCTGTGAAGTTTGAAAATATCACATGGAAGAGATTCACCGCAGAGAATGCCGACCTCGCGGTGGATTTAAAAAGGGGACCTTGCGCGGAGCATGACGTGCGCATTTTACTCAGACTGACTCAGCGAACTTCGCGCTCTCGGCGGTGAACGATTTCAATTGTCCGTCGGTTGCGGCCCGTCTCCAGCTTTCGGCCCATTTGGCATTTTCGGCATCTTTTGCATCTTCGGCATTTTGGGCATCGCCGGCATGGCGGGCGGGGCTCCCGACGTGCTGCTTTTTCGAACCTCGATCCCGCCATGCTCGTTGCTCAAAGTCACATGCGCCCCACCAGCTCCGACCGTTCCCGTGCCAATACCGGTGTCGTTGTCATTGTTAATTTTGAGAGTATCGAAATCCGTCTCGATTTCGCCATTACGGGCGCGCGCATCGAGAACGAACCCGGCCTTATCTGGCACATAGATCTGAATGTCACCATTGCGGTTCTGGATTTCCGTGCTCCCCAGCGACGTCATGTGCACTTCCACCGATCCGTTCTCGTTTTGCAGGCGGATATCCCCGCTCACGCCGTCGAGGCTGATGTCTTTCGACCGTGTGCTGAGACGCAACGGCCCTGCCAGTTCATTGGCGCGCAAATCACCGGAGTCCAAATCCAAATCGCCCTTCAGCCCGGCAAATTCCATATCAGTTCGTGGGGTGTGAAACGTAACGGCTTTGTCCAAACGGCTCAGCTTCACGCTCTCGCTGAATTCCCCGTTTAACTGCACTGTTCCCTTTACATCTTCAATGGAAACGTCGTTCGCGCGCCCTTGGATGGAAACATCGGAGGAAACCTGCTCAACTCGTGCCGAACTGTTCTCCAAGGTCAGACTTACTTTGCCATTGATGTCGGATGCCGCCACATCGCCATGCTGGTTGCTGATGTCAATGTCTCCGTCCCGTCCCACCACGCTCACATCGCCATGCCTGCTGGCAATCACTACCGCAGCTTTGCGCGGAATGGAAATGTCCAGATCGGCCGTCACGCCGTGGTCGCCGCCATTCTGCGTGTTCGCGTTCAATGTGACGGTATTGCCGCTCACGCTGATTTGCGGCTTGGTCTGATCATTGCGCTTGTCTGCCGCAGACCTGCCCTCAGTTACGATGCGCTTGCGCACAGAGACGCGAATTTGGCCGTCTTCCGACGAAGTGATGTTCACCATGCCGTGGTCGTTGACCACGTGCAGGCTTGATCCTGCCGGAAACGCCTGTTGCAGCTGATCTTCGTAGCTGTAGGTTTCGCCAAAAATGTGGAAATCGTCATCATCCACCTGAATGTGGTCGCGCAGTTCGTCCCAATCGAAGCGCGAAGCCTGTGTGGCCGACAACCCAACCACAATCAGCCCGATCAGAAGAAATACGCCCCCCACGCCAATTCCCGCAGGCCTCACTCCGGCGCGCTGCGCCTGCTGATATTCGAGGACTTTGATAATCCCCCAAACAATCAGCAGTACCGGCCAATAGTGCGCAAACCAGTGCCCGAGCATGCCCAGGCTCAATATCCGCATGGTGCCAAGCAGAAACAGGACACCGATAATAATCAGCACCACAGGCCCGGCAAAGGAACGCCGGGGCGGAAGCAGCGGCGGAGGCATCTGAACAGGGCTAGCCACGGTTCACCTCTTGGTTGTTCGTTTGGTTATTCGGCGAATTCGTCGTGGACGCTGGATCTGGAGGCATTGGCATCTGCCCGGCGCTTGGCCATGTGGGCCGATTGTTCATCTCCAGCAGCCGCACCAATCCAATCATAAGCAGGATGATCGGCCAGGTCCGATGAAAACTCGGGCCATGCAGATGCTCAATAAGTATCAGCGTGCCAATTGTGATTAACACCGCTGGCCCCGTCAGGCGCATGCGAATCCGTCGGCCACTCTGATCGATTCCCTCGATTGCGTTTTTGCGCCGGACGAGCATGAAGACTCCCAGCGCAATCAACACGACCGGCAAGATTAAATCTTCGTCGTAATCGAAGATTCCAGCCGTGCGCAACAAAAATAAGCAGCCCAAGGCAATCAACACAATCGCTGCAGTTGGAATGCGTTGGGTCTGTTGTTGTGGCGCAACCGTTCCACTGGGAGAAGTCGCATATCCAGCAGTCGCCGCTACGGTGCTCTGTACTCGCGATGACTCCCATCCGCCAAACATGCTCGCCAAACCAAACGGATCGGGCGCGGGTAATCCAGCCCGAATCGCGTGCGCCGATTTCACTGCGTCAATGATCTGATAGACGTAGAAAAACGCGATGCCGAATCCAAGAGCTGCATTCAATCCGCCGTTGTCAATAACAGTCTCGCCCCAAATCAAAAGCGTCATCACCACCAGATGCGCGAGTCCTTTGGCATATTGGCCGGTGTAAACCGCGCCCACGCCAAAGGGAAAGAATCCCGCAAGAATCCCTGCCAGCGCAGGATTTGGCCCAGTAGCCACCTGTGGCGCAACATAAGGCGCGCCAACTTGTGGCGGCGCTTGTGCAGCAACCGGCGGTTGCGTCGCACCCAATCTCTCCGCGAGGCATTGCTCGCAGTAGGTCACGCCCTGAACGCTGCGTACGCAGGCGGCGCACAAAGGTTTGCCGCAGGTTCGGCAGTATTGCGATACAGCAATATCGGGATGGTTTGCGCAGTTCATGAAAGCCTCCTGTACGTGCCCTCCAAAATCACTACAGGTGGTTGGGTCGGGGAGGAAGCCAGCAGTTGCTGGCTGTCGCCCTGGCTGTAGTTCCGTTCCTGGTGTTGCTCTGGTTCCTGGCTCGTATCGTTCGTATGCCGGTTGTCTTTCTTGATTGGCTCCGTTTCCGCCGGTGCCGTGGCTTTCTTAAATTCACGCACCCGCGATTCAATTTCATACACGAAACGAATGTTCTCGTAATACTTCACCACACGGCCCGAAGTTTCGTAATACCCGCGCTTGATGGCGCTGGGGCGAAGATCGGCGTGGCGAATGTCCGTGACTTTCACTCCCGCCATGCTCAGCGAAACCGACAGCCCGAAGAAAATCATGCCGAATGACATGACGAACCTTGGCTGTCTCGCAAAAGCCAGCACCGGAGTGAAGAACCCGTCCGCCCAATCCTGCGCGCGATCGAGCCACGAAATTCGCTCGCCAAATTTCGCATGCAGCCGTGTCGTATCCAGCCCGGTCGTGGCCACCAGAATATTGGTCACCATCTCCGTCGGCGGTTCGACATCTTCAAGCGACTTGAGCCACGTGTGGCCTGCCGCAGCCTCAGCGAACAGGGGGCCACAGGAGGCACAACTCTGGGTGTGAGCCTCAAAACTCGCGAGTTGGGCGCCTGTCAGCTTGCCTTCAATCGCGTCGCTGAGCAGGGCGTCAATCTCGCCGCATTGCATTTTGGTTGGGTCTGGCATCACATCACCTGCCTATAGGTACGTTGTAACAGGCGCGCTAGTTCCGCCCGTCCACGATTTATTCTTGATTTCACGGTTCCCTCCGGCACCTTCAACACCGCCGCAATGTCTTTGTAATCCATATCTTGCAGGTCACGCAGGATTACGGCTTCCCTCAACTCAGGCGATAACTTCTGTAACCCGCGATGGACTAATTCCCGGGTTTCCCTGCTCTGCACCCCAAAATCCGGTGTAAGCGCTTTATCTTCAATACGTTCGCTCAACGGAGCCGCGTCTTCATGGTCCGACGGGGCAGCGTCCAGCGAGTCGGTCATACGATCCTGTTTTGTACGCCGGAAATGATCCACGAGCAGGTTTCGCGTCATGGTCGTCACCCACGTCATGAGCGCGCCCTTTTCCAGATCGTAAGTGTTCAGCGTGCGATACATTTTGATGAAAACTTCCTGCGTTAAATCCTGCGCATCATCCGCCGATCCCGCAAAACGATAGCAAATGTTATAGATACGGCGATGATACCGCTGCACGATCTCTTCCCAGGCGCCGGTATCGCCGGCAATGCACCGCCGAACCAGTAATGCGCCAACCTGGGCATCTTCTACCACAAACTCGCTCCCCGGAAACGATGTTCATCTGGGCCAACGTGAGACCAATTCGGCCCGCCAACACCATTCAGATACGTGTTTCTACGTGCAAAAGTTCTTGATTCTAAATGGAAAGCGCATTTTAGCCCATTTTTGAGCTTTCGCCGCAGTTTATGAATTAGCTGAGTCGATTCTCACTTTCTTCCCTATTCGAAAGAAGCAATTCCCCTTGCCGGAAACTGAAAAGCATTTACCATAATTGGGAAGCATGCTGGGGTTAGTCCATTCAGCGATTACAAGGTTTCATCATTCAGAACAGTTTCTGCCCTCTTCTCACTATGCCAAATAAAAATATCCGATCAGTAACAGATAGCTTTCGACAGGCAATTTTCACACTCTTCGCATTGGCATTGTGTCTGGCATTTGCCGCCTGCGGCGGAAGCAGTTCGACCCCGGGCGGCTCCGACACTCCTGGTTCCATCACTACGACTTCTTTGCCCGATGGCAAAGTAAACTCGCCCTACTCGGCGACATTGACGGTGACCGGCGGCACGCCGCCTTACACCTGGTCGGGTCCGCAAGGCGGATGGCCGAGTCTGCTTGCGCTGAAACTAAACGCCTCGACGGGCGCCATCACGGGCACGCCCACTATTCCCGGCGTCTTTGGTTCGCTCGTCTTCACTGTGACAGACGCCAAGGGCAACAGCGCCAATTCGTCTGTACTTAGCATTAATATCGATGCACTCCCGCTCATCATCACTACGACATCGCTCCCTAACGGGGTTGTTGGACAGCCTTACGCCGCCGCGGTAACGAGAACCGGGGGAAATCCGCCATTCACGTGGGCGATAAAATCTGGTTCGCTGCCCCCCGGCCTTAGCCTTCAACCCGGTGGTGGCATCACCGGTACGCCCACAGGTCCGGGCAACAATCCAATCGTCTTCGAAGTCACTGATTCGGATGGCACGAAGGCTACATCGAGCAACCTGTCGATTAATCTGACTCTGACGGTCGCGACAACGTCGCTGCCTGGGGCCAATCAGAATTCGCCATACAGCACAACACTCCAGGCAACCGGCGGCACACCGCCCTACACATGGTCGGGCCCGATTGGCGGATGGCCGGGATTATTGCCGCTAACTTTGAATTCAAGCACAGGCGTAATTTCCGGAACGCCCAATATCCCCGGCCCCTTCGGCGCCCT
>JAJPHW010000195.1 GCA_021325035.1 Terriglobia bacterium | reverse complement strand
TATAAAACAGGATGCGCTCCGTCGTAGTGGTCTTGCCGGCGTCAATGTGCGCCATGATCCCGATATTTCTGCAACGCTCTAATGGAACTGTTCTGGCCACGATCTCTCTGCTTCCTTCTGGGGCTCTCTTTTAACTACCTGTCATCCTGAGGCGACTTGCTTTTCGTCGCCGAAGGACCTGAGCGCGCCGCGCGCAAAATCGCGCGATTGGCGCGCATCTCTGTCTACCAGCGGTAATGCGCGAACGCTTTGTTGGCATCGGCCATGCGATGCACATCTTCTTTCTTCTTGATGGCCGCGCCTTTTCCGTTGGCCGCGTCCAGTAATTCATTGGTCAACTTGTCCACCATGCCCTTTTCGCCACGAGCGCGGGCATAAGTCAACAACCAGCGAATCGCCAGCGAAGTACGGCGGTCGGCGTTGACCTCCACCGGAACCTGATAGTTCGCGCCACCCACGCGGCGGCTCTTCACTTCAAGCAGCGGCTTGGTGTTCTCGACGGCCTTGGTAAACAGCTTCATCGCCTCGTCGCCGCCCTTTTCCTGCAACTTCGTCAGTGACTCATAGAAGATGGATTGGGCAGTACTCTTCTTGCCCTGAAACATCATGCAGTTGACGAACTTCGTCACCAGGTCGGAGTTATAAATTCCATCCGGATCAACCGTGCGCTTCGCAATGTGTCCTTTTCTCGGCATAGTCGCTATTCCTTACTTCGTCGCTTCTTTTGGGCGCTTGGCGCCATATTTCGAACGGCTCTGCTTCCGGCCAGCCACGCCGACCGAGTCGAGCGTGCCCCGAACCACGTGATAACGAACTCCGGGCAGGTCCTTCACGCGGCCGCCGCGGATGAGCACAATCGAGTGCTCCTGCAAATTGTGACCGACGCCGGGGATGTACGTCGTAACTTCAATCCCATTGGTCAGGCGAACGCGGGCGACTTTGCGCAGCGCCGAGTTCGGCTTCTTCGGCGTTTGGGTGTAAACACGAGTGCAGACGCCGCGCTTTTGCGGGCATCCCTGCAATGCCGGGCTCGCCGTTTTGTACCGTGGCCGCTTGCGGCCGTCACGCACTAACTGATTGAAAGTAGGCATGTTTTCTTAATTCCTCAACCACCACAACTATTCCGGGGACGACATTATTCATCGTCCACATTCGGACATCCCTGATTTCAGGGGCTGACGGGCGATTTGCCCAGCCATACTTCCTCACGCGAAAGCGCGAGGAAAAATTCAATTTCCCGTTCGACTAACGCTGCCGACGGTGGCTCCAAGCCCGGTTTGAACTAATGGCGACCGGGAGTCGCTCCGTTTCGTCAGCTTGCTCCACATAGCCTTCCAACGGGAGGAAGGTGTGCGCGGAGCCTTTCAGCGAGGGCGTTTTAGCATTGCTACGTCGCTAAAACTTGGTGTTTCGTGCTTTTACTGCTCTGTACCGGGGAGACTCGCAGTTGGCTGCGATCAAAACCCTGCATCTACAGGCAAGCCAGAATGAACTCGCGGAACCTTATGAATATATCAAGTGGATCGAAACGCCGTCAAGCATCATTGCAAAAAGCCAGTTAAGGCGTGATTTCGAAAACTACGCCGTAACCATTCGCGCCGCCATTTTCCGCAGTGCCATACAAATTGCCTGAAGCATCTTCGATTAGTGCTCCAAGCGGATTCGTTCCATCTGTACACCCAGCCTGCGAACAGAAGTTATACAGGACTGTCAACTGCCGCGATGGATTTACAGTATAAATAGTGCCGCCGCCGTTCTTTCCGCACATGGACGCCGTACCGTACATTACATTTGCTTGAAAATCTAAGGTCACTCCTGCCGCCGGAATACAACCTTCGAGGCCGCTTTGGAAAAACACACCCGCACCACTGCCCCCGCCCGGAGACAGCCGGAATATTCCTCCGGTCGCGCCATTCGGGCCGCTTAGTGATGTTGTTCCATATAAATAGCCCAAACTGTCAATTTTTACGTCGCTTAGAGGCGCACTCCCCCTTGTCGAGCCGCCGCGCGAAGAAACCAAAACTATATGCGACCATTGGCCGGACCCCGGCGACAGCTTGTACACAGTTCCGCCCCCAGCGTAATTCGGAGCGCCACCGTTCCGCGTCGTCCCATAAAGATTGCCGGCCGCATCGAAAGTGACACCCGCAGAGGGTGCGGCACCGTCGAGACAATAAGTGCCCTGTGCCGAACAAAAGTTATAGAGAATGGTTTCGCTCCAACCATTAGATCCCGGTGATAGTTCGAAAACGACCCCGCCATTTTTTCCTGAACCACCGGAGACAGTTGTGCCGTACAGGTTGCCGTGGGAGTCGAACGTTAAACCAGAAATCGGTTGATAGCCGTCAATGCATGCACCTCCGCTGACTACCGAACAGAAGTTGTACAACACCGTCTCTGTCCAAGCCCCGCCGGAAACCGTCGGCGGCGACAACTCGAACACCGTGCCGCAACCAGCAAGTAATTCGCAAGAATTTGATCCACCGCCCGCAGTTGTGCCGTATAAATTTCCTTCTGAGTCGATGATCAGACTAGTCTCCGGGTAAGCTCCATCCAAGCAAAGCCCTTCGTTGTTGGAGCTAGAGCAAAAAGCGTGAAGGACATATTCGCTCCAACTTCCGTCTGAATTCGGTGACAACTCAAAGACTGTACCGCACCCTGGGCAGGCGGGATAACCATAGGGCCCGCCTAATCTCGTCGTGCCGTATAAGTTTCCAAATCCATCTGCAACCAACCCAGCAACGGGGAATTCGCCGTCGGACAGGTGGGGCCCCTGAAAACTATAAAGAACCTTATATTGCTGTCCGAACGCGCTTGCACATAGCAAAAGAAGGGTTGTAATCGAGAGGGCGGATTTCATGTTTTTCTCCAGATAACTGCGCGAAAAGTCTACCGTGAGTCGTTCGCGTTGTATAGAGTCTAACGGCCTACGCGCCCTACGGCGAGATACAGAATCGCGCGATACTCGGCACCGCTGAAGCCGTGCCCTCCCACGAAATTTACGCGGCATTGCTGTAAACTTCACGCCATAAAATACTGGCGGAGGACTGATCATGACCGACACATGGGGCAGCCGGTTTTACACCGCGGGGGCGATTTTGTTGCTGCTTTGTGGATGCGTCCATTCTATTTCACTCTTCGAAAAGCCCGTGCCGCGGAACGCGACCGAGGCGCAGTTACAGGATTTAATGACGAACTACAAGTTCGACGTAATGGGTTCCGCGCGCAGTATGGATAATTTTCTCCGCGGCTTTAGTATTTCGTTCATGCTGGCTGCGCTGGCTATCGGAGCTTTGGCGTTGGTTCTCCGCAGGGAACGCGCCGCGCTGTTGAAGCGGATTGCGCTGGTGATTTCCATGTGGCTGGCGCTGATGACGGCGGTTTCGCTGACCTACTTTTTTGCGGCGCCTACGTCGTTTCTCGCCGCGACGTTGATTCTTTTTGCGCTGGCATGGATGAAATTGCCAGCACAGGGATAGTCATGCAGCCTTTCCACAAGGCATCCTCTATTGCTGAAAGCGATTCTTACCCTCTACACTAGAAATTCTGCGATTAATGCAATCACTCGCTCTCGACGAGAGCGGGGAGGGTGAATGAGCAGGTCGGCTTCTTATTTAGCAATACTTACGGCAATTCTTTCGATTCTTACGCTTTCCGGCTGCCACAGCGGCAACGCCGTGGCCACGGCCAACTATCCCGTGCCCAACAGCGTTAGTCTTGCCCCAACACCTTCCATCTCACTCGAACTGGGCGCCAGCGGACAATTCTCTGCCAGCGCCAGCAACGCCAGCAATCAAGCCATCACCGAACCCATCTCTTATGCGTCCAGCAATCAGGCGGTGGTGACGGTTGCCGCTAACGGCCTGGCCTGCGCCGGAAGCTGGGATTCATTGACGGCCCCGCAGATATGCACGCCCGGGCAAGTCGGCACAGCAATTGTGACCGCGACGGCGCAAGGCGTGACCAGCCCTTCGACCACGGTGTATGTGCACCAGCATATTGACCACATCACGATCAGCGCGGTTGCGGCCCAGCCTCCGCCGCTCTCGACGTCATGTTTTTCTGCAGGCCAAACGCAAAACAACACCAAAGGCGAGGTCTATAACTTTCAGGCCAATGCATTCAGCGGCAACGGAAGTGACATCACATCAAGTGTAGGGATTTTTAGCTGGCAGTCGGCGAATGCCGCTGTGGCCACACTGAAAACAGCAACGATAAGCAGTCCCATCCAAGGATTGCTCCCGGGGCAGTTGCAGACCACCGCAAACGTACCCGGCACAACGACGATTTATGCCACGGTGGACAACGTCAACAGCGAGCCTCTGACCTATACAACCTGCCCGGTGCAGTCTATTTCAACCGAAATTCAGGGTGGGCTGGGAACATCGTTGACTGTGCCCGCTGGGACGAAAGCTCTGACTCTCACGGCCACGGCAATTGACAGTCTGGGGATGAAACTCTACGGCATTCCACTGACTTGGTGCACTTCGGCTCCAACGTCCATCACCGTTGGCGCCACGGCTTGCACGACTAATGCATCGTCAACGACAGCGCAATATAGCGGAACCGTGAACGTTAATCCGTCACAAATTGGAGACGCTGCGATCATAGCCGCCTGCACGCCGCCCAACTGCAACATCGGATTTCTGCCCACGCAACCGGTCTATCCACAAAACGTGGTCAATATCGTGGCGACGGCAGTATCCGGCGGCGGAAGCACATCGGAAACCGGGACATTTTACGTCTCCAGCAGCGATTGCGGGACTACCAGCGGTTGCATCAGTGAGATATATTCCATTACCGCGTCGAATAATCAACTCGGCGACAGCCCAGCCATTCTCTCTTCCACCCCGAATGGGCTCACATTCAACCCGAGTGGTTCTCAAATTTTGATTGGCACCAATTACAGTTACAACAACAGTCAGGGATTCATGCTTTACACCCCCGGTGGCGGCTTGTCGCGAGATCAGGGTGCAACCGGAAAAGTGATCGCCGTGTCACCGGACGGCAATACCGTCCTAGTGTCGGACACGCTCAATACACCCAGCCAGATTTTTGTCATTAACGTTGCCACGCAAAGCTCGACGGCGCTTCCGATTTCCGGCGCGACCGCGGCAGCATTTTCACCCGACAGTTTGAAGGCGTTTATTGTGGCCGGCAATACACTGTACGTTTATTCCAAGCTGGATGCTTTGCAGACGATTCCTTTGCCAAATGCGGCAACAGCAGCAGCTTTTTCTCCGGAAGGCGGGTTTGCTTTTCTCTCCGGCGGCGGTATTGCAAGCGGCCTCTCGACATTTACAACCTGCACAGCTGCCCCTGGCCCGACAATCGCCACGAACAGCGCTCCCCGCTTTGTGCTTCCCCTGCCGGACGCCTCGCAGGTGCTGGTGCTCGATCCGCCGAATATGGATATCATCACGGTGAATGCGGGATCGATTCCCCCTTTCACTTTTTCCAGCTGCATGCCGCCAGTGACTCTTGCGGACACATCTTCGATAAATTTGGGGCTGGGCGACTTTACGCCAACCCAGATGCTGCTTTCGCCGGATGGAACGAAGGCTTACATCATTTCCAGCCAACTAAGCAGCATTGTAGTGTTTGACATTATCGGACAGACGACCTCGGCGTTTGCGCTTGCAGGAAATGCGAGCCCCGTGCAGGCGGCTATTTCCGCCGACGGTGACATTCTGGCCGTGGCCGCAACCGACGGCACAGTGCATATGATCAATACCATTGCCGGCGGAGACATTACCCAGATTACGTTTCCGCAGAATTTATGTGTGAATACCGCAGGGCAGCCTTATTCCTCTACCTGTAAACCCAACTTGATTGTCGGCAAACCGTAACTAATTGCTGTTTAGGAATTTTTTAAGGTTTCCTGCTGGGTGAGACTCTTGCCGATGCTATCGAGTACACCGTTAATGAATTGCACGGATTCGGGCGCGGAGTACTTGCGCGCAATTTCGAGGGCCTCATTGATGACAACGGCGCGCGGCGTGTCCGAATAAGCCAGCAGTTCCGCGACAGCCGCGCGCAGGACGTTGCGGTCCACGGCAGCCATGCGCTCCATGCGCCAGTGCTCGGCATGCTGTTCGATGAGCTTGTCGATTTCTTCGGATCGATCAGTGGCGACGCGGAAGAGATCGTCGGCGAATCCCTGAACATCTTTTCCTACTGTGTCGCGCTCTTTCCAGAATGTTTGCCTGACATTCTGAGCAGTTTGCTTGCCCATGTCGGCTTGAAACAACATTTGCAGCGCGAGTTCGCGGGATTTGCGGCGAGTGCCCATAAAAAGTTGTCAGTGATCAGTAGCTGGTTGTAAGTGTACTTGAGAGGGAGACTATTTGCGCTTTTTCGATGCGCTCGCACGAACTGATTTGGCTTTTCGTGCTTTAGCACCCTTGTCATTTCGAGCGGAGCGAGAAACCTGCTTTTCACTGACTGCTTGCTTCAAATTCGCCATCTCAATTGCGGCCAGCGCGGCTTCGAAGCCTTTGTTGCCCATTTTCAATCCGGCACGGTCAATGGCTTGTTCGAGCGTGTCGCAGGTGAGAACACCGAAGGCATGAGGCACGCCAGTTTCCTGCGCCGATTGTCCGATGCCTCGCGTGACTTCATTGACGATGACGTCGTAGTGCGCAGTGTCGCCGCGGATGAGACATCCGAGGCAAATGATGGCGTCGTATTTTTTGGTTTCTGCGAGCGTGCGCGCCGCCGAGGGAATTTCGAAGGCGCCGGGGACACGGACCAGAGCGATATCTTTTTTATTCGCGCCGGAGCGCAGGAGACCATCGAGGGTGCTTTGAAAAAGACGTTCAGTAATGAATGCGTTGAAACGGGAAACAACCACAGCAAAGCGCTTTCCAGCAGCATTCAGGTCGCCCTCAATTGCAGGGAACTTTGCCTTCAGCTCCGTATCGACGCTCCCGAATTTGATTTTGCTCTCCGTGACGCTGTGTCTCCGTGGTGAAAAATTACTTGCCTTTGAACTGCGCTGGGCGTTTCTCTAGAAACGCCGTCGTGCCTTCTTTTTTGTCTTCGGTCGCGCAGGCCACGCCGAACAAGGCCGTCTCCAGATAGAGTCCTTCGGCGAGAGGCATCTCCATGCCCCGGTTGACCGCTTCGAGCGTGTATTGCACGGCCAGCGGCGCGTTGGCGATGATCTTCGCGGCAATGGCCTCGGCTCGCGGAATCAATTCAGCAGGCGCGGTGACTTCGTTGACCAAGCGGATGCGATGCGCTTCCTGGGCGGTAATCATTTCTCCAGTCAGAAGAATCTGATTGGCGAGGCCTTTGCCCACCAGGCGCGGCAGGCGCTGCGAGCCACCGTAGCCGGGGATGATCCCGAGCTTCACTTCGGGCTGGCCAAGCTTGGCGTTTTCACTGGCGAGACGCATGGTGCAGGCGAGGGCGATTTCGCATCCGCCGCCGAGGGCGAATCCGTTGATGCAGGCAATCACCGGCTTGCCCAGATTTTCGATGAGGTCGAGCACGGACTGGCCGCGCGCGGCATACTCTTTGCCGCTGACTGCGTCGCGCTGCGCCAGTTCGTTGATGTCGGCCCCTGCGATGAAGGCTTTTTCGCCCGCGCCGGTGAAAATGACCACGCGGATTTCGCGGTCTGCCTTGATGTCAGTAAACGCGGCGCGCAGTTCTTCCAGCGTCGCGGAGTTGAGCGCGTTGAGCACCTTCGGCCGGTTGACGGTTACGTAAGCGATGGAGTTTTTCTTTTCGAGAAGTATGTTTTCGTAGGTCATAAGAATCTCATTCACCACGGAGTCACAGAGACACAGAGAAATTCATCTTTGGGCCCTACGCTTGCGTAGTGGATTTTACAGCTTATTCGCTTTCGGGTTATTCGGGTCGGCGTAATCGTAGAAACCCTTGCCTGTCTTTCGTCCGTACCATCCCGCCATCACAAGGCGCTTCAGCAACGGCGGTGAGGCGAAGCGGCGTTCTTTGAATTCGTCATACATCACATGCGTAATGTAATAGGTCGTGTCGAGTCCGACGAAATCGAGCAGCGTAAACGGCCCCATGGGATAGCCACAGCCGAGGCGCATGGCGTTGTCAATGTCGTCAATTGAGCCGACGCCTTCTTCGTAGGCGCGAATCGCGTCCAGCAAATAAGGGACGAGCAGGCGGTTGACGATGAATCCGGTCTTGTCGCTGGTGCGGACGGGAACCTTGCCCAGCTTCTTGCCAAAATCATAAGCGGTTTCGTAAACATCGTCGGCGGTGGCGATGGTGCGGACGACTTCCACCAACTTCATCAGCGGCACTGGATTAAAGAAGTGTAGTCCGATGAAACGTTCGGGGCGCTTGACCGCGGTGAGCAGTTCGGTGACGGAGATGGACGAAGTGTTCGAGGCGAAGATGGCATCTTTTTTCACGATGCCGTCTAAAGACGCGTACATCTTTTTCTTTTCTTCGACATTTTCGATGATGGCTTCGATGATGATGTCGCAATCGGCGAGGTCGGCTTTGTGGGTGGTGCCTTTGAGCCGTCCGCGGATGGCGTTTTTCTGCTCTGCCGTGATGCCGCCTTTTTCGACCGGCCGCTCGGCAAACTTCGCCAGAGATTTCTCGATTCCGGCGAAGCCTTTGTCGAGGTATTTCTGGTCGACTTCGAGAACGGTGACGTCGAATCCTGCAGTGGCGCAGACCTGCGCTATTCCTGACCCCATTAGTCCACACCCTAAAACTCCTACTTTACTAATTGTCATTGATCACTCCTGAGATCCCTCGCTCTGCTCGGGATTTCGCCTGCGGGCTCCCGCTTCGCTCACGCCCGCAAAACGGCTCAACCTGCGCGATACCGGAACCCATGAGGCCGCAACCGAGAACACCTACTTTTTTAATTTCCATATATTGAGGATCCTTAAGAATTACCTTCACCGCAAAACTTTTAATTATTCTCCCGTTTTCTTCCCTATTTCACGGAGTTGAGATGCAATTCTCTTTAGCTGCTCGTCTGCATCCTGTTCATGCTGCTGTTTAGCGACTTTGGATAAACTGCTGTCAGGTAAGAACGCTCTATTGATAACTCTGCACTTGTTGATTACGGACTTTAACTCAGGATCGCTAACGCTGGAGTCCAATAGATTTTCCCATTTCATGTCATGCCGTATTTGTTGATCGGAGGGGCTTCTGTAAACAAAACGCTCGATAATGTCTGCAATTTCGGCTGGGGTTTTGTCCTTGCTGTCCAAAAGCACCTCTGCGGCTTAAGCCCCGTTAATTTGTAATTCTTGCGGCACGTCTAAAGCCGTACACTACTCCTAGAGGGTTGAGTCTAATTCATACTCTCCACAATCATGGCGATGCCCTGGCCGCCGCCGATGCAGGCTGCTGCCACACCATACTTTTTCTTGCGGCGGCGCAGCTCATGCAGCAACGTAATTACCAGCCGCGCGCCAGTAGCGCCCAGCGGATGGCCTAGCGCAATCGCTCCCCCGTTGACGTTGACTTTGTTGCGATCAAGGCCCAGCTCTTTTTCGACGGCGAGATATTGCGCGGCGAAGGCTTCATTCACTTCGATCAGGTCAATGTAGTCGAGCGTAAGTCCGGCTTTTTGGATGGCCTGCTTGATGGCGGGAACCGGGCCGCGGCCCATCAGCTTCGGCTCAACCCCGGCGATGCCCCAACTGACGATACGTCCAAGCGGCTTGAGATTGCGTTTCTGCGCCGCTTCGAGTGACATGACGGTGACGGCAGCACCGCCATCGACGATGCCGCTGGCGTTGCCCGCGGTCACAGTGCCGTTCTTGCCGAAGGCAGGTTTCAATTTTGCCAAGCCTTCCATATTGGTTTGCGGACGGCGATGGTCGTCTTCGGTCAAAGACTCACCAGTTGGTTCGCCTTTCGAGTTACGGAGTGGAACAGGCGTGAGTTCTTCCTGCAAGCGTCCTTCTTTGTAGGCCGCGTCGGCGAGTTGTTGTGAACGCAGCGCAAATTCGTCTTGCATCTGGCGGGTAATGCCCTGTTGCTCACCGTAAAGTTCCGCAGTGTTGGCCATATAGAGGCCACAATAAGTGTCGAGCAAGGCGACCATAAGCGAGTCTTCGAGCTTGCCGCCGGGAGCGAGGGTAAAGCCGTCGCGTCCGCGAATGACGAAGGGTGCTTGCGACATGGACTCCATACCACCTGCCAGCACGATATTCGCTTCGCCAAGCTGCACCATCTGTGCGGCGTTAACGATCGCCTGCATGCCGCTTCCGCAGAGGCGGTTCACGGTCAGCGCCGGGGTTTCAATGGCCAATCCGGCACGCAGGCCAACATGGCGTGCGCCATAGAGTGCGTCTCCGGAAGTCTGCTGCGCGTTGCCGAAGACGACGTGGTCGAATTCCTTGGGATCAATCCCGGCGCGCTCAATGGCGGCCTTGCCAGCCACCGCGCCGAGTTCCTGCGCGGTATAGTCTTTGATTTTGCCGCAGTAGCGGCCGAAGGGCGTGCGCGCCCCGCTGACGATTGCGATGTCGCCTGGTTTCAGCATTGGATCCTTATCGTGTGGATACTATTGATGATTCTGCCAGCAGAATGGTTCCGCGTGGACTTGTTAGTTTATCAGTGGCAGCGAAGGTTTGCCATTTGTGAACTTTTGAATTGCCGAGAAGAAGTTAACGAAAGGTCTTTATGCGACTGCCGCCGCGGCTAGCGCCGCCCCAAGCGCAACTGTCGAACCCGGACCCTTTGCCACGGCGGCAGCTAAAGCCTGTTCCGCGCGATTGATCACTTCGGTGACGGTATCCACGGAGTCATACTGCTGACGCACGACCGCTTCCGCAACACCTGCGCTTACTGCCACCGGAGCAGTCCCGTTCATTTTTACGCTCGAAATGAGTTTGCGCAGCTTCTCTACTGCCATTACGGCTTCGGCTTCGGCAGTTTCCCCAAGCACGATGGCTATGGTTGTGGATTCATAACGAAACGCCAAGTCGTTCTGCCGGATGTTCCCCGCGAAAATCTGGCTGATCTGTTGCATTGCTGCTTCGATGGCGGGTTCGCCGAATTCTTTGATCAACTCATTGCGCTCGCCAATCCGCATGAGCAAAATTGTTACCGGAGTATTTTGCTGCAAGGCACGCTTGGTTTCCGCAAGCAAAAGATCCAAATAAGAAGCCCGCTTGAGCAACCCTGAGTGTTCATCGGTAACGGAAAGATTCTTTACCAGGCGGCGCAGTCCTACGTTGTTTAGCGCAATCACAATCTGCTCTCCGATGGTTTTGAGCACCATCAGATCATTTGCACCCCAGCTGCGCGCAGTGGACTGCGTAAGGAGCAGGAGACCCATGTGATCCGGCCCGTCACTCAAAGGGATCGCCAATAATGAGACGATTTGCAGCTCAGCCAAAACGTCTTTAATCGAGGCCAGCTCCGGCGCGGCCTGCGCCTGATTTAAAGTCAGCGTGCCTTTGCTAACAGCGAGATCATGTACTGCCGAAATAACTTTGGCGAGCGCGCCGTTACTGGCGGCCGGCGAACCCTCAGCAGAATGTTCTTTGATGACGCTTGGCATTTGCCCCGGCTTGCGCATCGCGGTGATGCAACGGCTTGCTTTCCACTGCATATTGATTTCCTCAGCGGAACAGGAAAGCACACCGTCGGCGTTGCCCTGGCGGTAAAGCTTGCGCGTGATTTCAGAGACGCGGGCAAAGCTGTTCACATCCGATGCATCACTGGCGCGAACCACCGGAGCCGCGGGTGCCGGTGCCGATTCCACATTCGGCGTCGCTGGCCGTCCGGCCGAAGAGTATTGCGGCGTCATGCCTGCCGTAGCATAGAGCGCTTTCAGGTCAGGATTGCGTTCTTCCTCGTGGGGAAATAACTCCTGAATGCGCTGCAACCTCTCCAGCGCTTTGCTCGACATGCCGTATTGCACGAGAATTTCCGCTTGCAGCATTAAATCCTGCAAAGTCGCCGCACCCAGCGTGCGCTCTTCATTGCGCGTGGGTGTGACCGGCGCAAGGCTGGTGAAACGCGACGAGATGACCATAAAACGGTTCTCGTCGATCTTCCCTTTTAAGCTTTCCAGCCGCTTCTGATGGCCGGGTTCGTACGCATCAATTTCGGCGGCTTTGTCGAGGCACTCCGCGGCCTTGGCAAAGTTCCCCATGCCGTAGTGCAAATCAAATAACTTCAACAATGTCTGCGAATAATCGCCTTCTCGATTCGATGAGTTGAAAATTTCGCTCATGAACTCGAGCAATTCGGGCGTTGCCGGAAATTTTGCCGCGATTCCCTGCATGAGCGTGATAAAGCTGCGCCGGTCGCCTTTCTTCCGTTGTTGTTGTTCCAGCTTGCGGGCCAGAGCTACGCCCTTTGCGTCTTCTCCCGAGTTAAGAAATGATTCAATCAGGGCGGCAATTTCCTGAATTCTGGATGGGTCTTCTTCAAATAACTGCCAGATTGCGGGTTCAGCGTCTGCGGCACGTCCTGCTGCCAATAGAGACTTCGCATAAGTATCGCGAAATTCCACGGAAGCAGCTCCCGCATTGATCAGCGGCTCAAGAATAAAAATGGCCGCGCCCACTTGCTGCTGTGCCAGCAGACTCTTTGCATACGCCAGCGCGATCTCTTCGTCCGCTGGATTTTCTCCATAAGCCCGCTCATACCAGGTTGCAGGATTTCCGCCGGAGGTCTGCGCCAATCCGGCCAATTTCATGAAAGCGTTGGCAGCGGCCCGGTGGTCGCCGGTTTCTGCACTTAACTCGGCCAGTCGAACCGTGTTTTTCTCGCTGGCGTCCAGCGCCATAATCATCTTCAAAACATCGAGCGCTTCAGCCTTGCTGCCGTTATGCAGCATTTCTCCGAGAACATTTTCATAGGTTTCCAGAGCGAGCTTGCGATTGCTCGCTTCCTGTAACTTGCCAAATCGCAATTTCTGTTCGCATGTCGGATTAATGAACCGGGCCAGCTTCTTATAGGTAAGGTTGGCGCGGGTTGCGTCTCCAATCCTGACCTGCCGGTCAAACAACTCGCTGAGCAAACGCACGGCGTCAGGGTTGCGCTTCAGCGTAAGGCACAGATCGGCGGCCATTTGCCGCACCGTGTCATTCTCCGGATCTGCCGCTAATACTTGAGATAGCTTTCCAGCGCCTCGACGGTTTTGCCCTTTTGCAGGAGCTTTTCTGCGCGTTCGACTTGCTTGGCGATTTCGGCGCGATCAGGCATGGGAAAAGAGGGTTTCCTCGGGGAGAAACCTTCACCGATTCTAGGTGGCTGGTACCTTCGCAGCAATGAAGTACCCTTCCAAATGCGTTACCAAGGTCACGGACAAAAACTGGGTTTGGGGAAAGAAAGCCGTTCTGATATAGGTTCGTAACGCATGAATCGCAAGAATCAGCGGGAATCGGGTCTCCGCCAGCAGCTTTCCGCCGGACAAATGGCAATGGTGGCGGTCGGCGGCTCAATCGGCACTGGATTATTGCTAGGTTCTGGCGCGTCAGTGCAGATCGCCGGCCCGGCAGTGATCATCGCTTACGTAATTGGCGCATTTCTCGCCTGGATTGTAACCAATGCTCTCGGGGAATTAGCCAGCGCACATCCATCTGCGGGATCGTTTGGTTTGTACGCTGAGTTATATCTGAATCCCTGGGCTGGCTTCGTAGCACGTTATGGATATTGGACTTCCGTAGTAGCGGCAGTGGGGGCCGAACTGGTCGCCGCTTCCACTTATTCGTCGTACTGGTTCCCTACCGTCCCCGGAGTTGTATGGGTTGCGGTCTATGCGCTGGTGCTTCTGTTCATCAACTTGCGCGCCGTCGGCGATTACGGACGCTTCGAATTCTGGTTTGCCATGGTCAAAGTCGTGACCATCGTTGCCTTCATTTTGGCCGGGGCGTGGCTGCTATTCGGTGGACGGGTTCAGCCGCAATATCTAAATCACGGCGGATTCATCCCCAACGGCCCAGCATCTCCCCTGCTTGCCCTTTCCTTTGCTCTGTTCAGCTTTTTGGGGCTAGAGATGGTCGCAATTTCCTCTGGCGAAGCTCGCAATGCCAAAGAAATCCCCAGAGCCACCCGCATCATGTTCGCTCTACTTGCGTTCGTATATCTGGGAGCAACAGCGGTCCTTGTCGGCGTTCTGCCTTGGAACCGTGCCGGCGTAACGCAAAGCCCATTCGTCACCGTCTTCGTCGTCGCTGGAATTCCCGCCGCTTCGGCGTTGATGAATTTTGTCGCCACAACCGCTGCGCTCTCGGGCGCAAACGCCAATCTTTATGCCGCCAGCCGGATGCTCTACTCTCTCGCCCGCGACGGCCACGCGCCTGCCTCTTTCGGAGAAGTCAACGCCTCGGGCGCGCCGCGCCGCGCATTATTAATTTCCGCCGGAGGCATGGTCATCGCGCTCATCATGGAAAAACTCGCGCCCGCATCGGCATTCCTTTACATCCTCGGCGCATCTTTATTCGGCGGTATGCTCGCCTGGTGGGTCGCGTTGGCGGCACACATCGCTTTCCGGCGAAAAATCTCCCGGGAGCAACTCGCAGCACTTCCTATGCGCGCTCCCGGCGGAGCCATTCTTTCGCTCACCGGATTCATCGGCATCCTGATCGCCATTAGCGCCACCTGGTGGGTGCCCCAATCGCGCATCACCATCGTAAGCGGATTGCCCTACCTCGCAATTCTGACTATCGCGTATCTCCTCCTGCGCAAGTCCAAGCCCAGCGGTACAATTTCCTTATGAGTGCAGAATCCCCTAAGAACGGCTCCAAGGCTCCCGAGAAAGACTTGCTCAGCTACCGCTCCGAGTTCCCCATACTTGACCGCACGACTTACTTGATCTCCAATTCGCTGGGAGCGATGCCCCGCGGCGTCTATGACGCACT
Organism: Terriglobia bacterium; assembly: GCA_021325035.1. GTDB lineage: Bacteria > Acidobacteriota > Terriglobia > Terriglobales > Acidobacteriaceae > JAJPHW01. The sequence continues at coordinate 2,258 of JAJPHW010000195.1, read as the reverse complement.
GAAAGGCTACGCCGATACTTGGGCCACACGCGGCGTTCGCTCCTGGCAGGAGCGCTGGTGGATGCTCGCCGCCGAAGTCGGCGACGAAATCGGCTTGCTCATGAACGCGCCCAAAGATTCCGTTTCGACGCACCAGAATGTGACCACTTGCCAGCAGGTCGTCGCGTCATGTTTCGACTTTTCCGGTAAACGCAACAAAATCGTCTATGACGATTTGAATTTTCCCTCCGTCATGTATTTCTGGGAGGCCCAGCAACGCAACGGCGCTCGCGTACACATGGTCAAGACCGACGACGGCATCCATGTGCCCACCGAACGTTTGCTAGATGCGATTGACGAAACCACGCTGCTGGTGCCGATTTCGCACGTCATTTTCCGCAGTTCGTATATCAACGGCGCAAACGCCATCATCGAAAAGGCCCACAAAGTCGGAGCGCTCGTCGTTCTCGATACCTTTCAATCGCTCGGCACTGTACCTGTGGACGTACAAGCTCTGAACGTTGACTTCACTTGCGGCGGAGTTTTGAAGTGGCTCTGCGGTGGCCCCGGTGTGGCCTATCTATACGTTCGTCCTGATCTCGCCAAGAAGCTCGAACCCAAATTTACGGGATGGTTTGCGCACGCCGATTCGATGGCCTTCGCGGTCGGACCGACGACCTACGCTGATACTGCCTATCGTTTTATGAATGGCACGACGCACATTCCTGCTCTCGAAGCCTGCCGTCCCGGATTAAAAATTCTGAACGAAGTTGGCATTGAGCGCATCCGCGAAAAGTCAAAGCGCCAGGTCGCATATCTAATCTCACTCGCGGACAAGCACGGCTGGCGCGTGAACACTCCCCGCGATCCCGAAAAACGCGGTGGGACAGTTTCCATTGATATGCCCGATTCCTACGAAGTCAGCCAGGAGTTGCTAAAGCGCGAGATTCTGATTGACTGGCGTCCTAAGGCCGGCGTCCGATTCGCCCCGCACTTTTACAACACCGATCAGGAGATCGAAACGGCGATTAACGCTGTAGAAGAAATACTGAGCGAAAGATCCGTCTTGGCGAAATAACTAAGGTTGAAATAAGAATCGCGGGCCAGAGCTCCCATCTGGCCCGCGACTCGCCTCGCGCTCGGCGCGAGGTATCACATCAAAGAGTGGATTGAGTCTTTCAAGAAATGTGACTCTCCCCAGAGGATAGAACTCTCCCTCCACTCCGGTTGCAAATCACATAGCAATTCTTCTGCCGATTGCGAAAGTCAGTGCGAAGCCGGTAAGTGCTTATCCATCAGCGCACCGCTAGCCGGGAAACAAAAATTGAATGTACCTACGACAAAGCTTCTACCCGCCCGGATAGCACCCCCTATCTATTCAGATAGAGGCAAGATTGAAGGCAAATACTCACAGATGCTCAGCAAAATCTTCCACCCGGGTGGTGGAAGGTTTTGCGCCGTCATCATTACCTCCGTAAGCCTTCCCTGCGCTTTTCTACTGCTTCTCCTGCATCGCTAAATTAACCTCGGCCCGATGCCGTCTCTGAAATGAACGACGGCACAAGGACCCGAACGTGTTTTCATTTTTGGCGATATTAATGCGAACGCAGGGCAAGCCGACCCTCCAGCTTCTTCTGGGTGCGGCGATTGGTGTGTTCGTTTTTTATCGCGGATTCGTCATGCTCCAGCGCAAGCGCCTCATCGAAAACACACCTTGCTCAAAAGTTCATAGCGCATCCATGGGTCTGGTCGAAATCAGCGGGTTGGCCTGCGGCCCAGCCACCATGCCCGGCCCGATTAGTGGCATGCCTTGCTACTTTCACCGTTCGCTAGTTTGGGAGTGGCGGCAGGAAGGCCGCGACAGCAAATGGGTGAAAGTCGCCGAAGAAAGTGCGCATCTCCCCTTCTTTTTGGAAGACGGCACGGGCCGCGTGCTCATTGATCCCATGGGCGCGGAGATGAGCATCCACTGCGACTATAGCGAGAAGTTCAGCCAGTCGCTATTTTCGACCAATACGGAAATCCCCGCGAATATCTCTGCATTTCTCACGCGTCACGGAGTAAGCAGCCACCGCAAAATCAAAGTTGAAGAGTATTGTGTCAAGCCAAAGAACGCTCTTTTTGTGCTGGGAACGCTGGCAGAAAATCACACAACGTATCCCACGAGCCCAACCATCACGCAATCGACGGGCACGCCGAGCACAGGGTGGAGGTTTTCATTTTCCAAGTCAAATACCAGTAGCGCTTCTTTTTCGGTTGGAACATCCGGTCAAACTATT
>JAJPHW010000042.1 GCA_021325035.1 Terriglobia bacterium | reverse complement strand
TCCATTAGAATTTGCAAGTGTCTCGCATCTTACGTTTTCATTTTTAAAATTGACTGGAGAAGTTCATGAAGAAGTTCGCCCTTTTATGCATACTTGTGACGCTAAGCATGTTTTCCGTCGCATCTGATGATAGTAAAAGCCCGAGCAAAACCGTGGATCGCATCAAAGACGCCGCCAATGTATTGAATGAGATTCAGGCCGCACCGGATCAAGGGATTCCCGAGGAAGTGCTGGGTTCGGCGGAATGTGTTGCCGTTGTGCCTTCCATGATTAAAGGTGGCTTTGTGGTGGGAGCACGCTATGGGCGGGGTGTTTCCAGTTGTCGCACACCGAAGGGATGGAGCGCGCCGGCATTTTTCATGGTGGCGGGCGGCAGCTTTGGCTTGCAAATCGGGGCTCAGGCCGTGGACCTTGTCATGCTCATTATGAATCAGGATGGGATGCACCATCTCCTGAGCAGCAAGTTCAAACTGGGCGCGGATGCCAGCGTCGCAGCCGGTCCGGTCGGGAGGCACGCCGCTGCTGACACAGACTGGAAAATGCGGGCGCAGGTGCTCAGCTATTCGCGCACTCGCGGAATTTTCGCAGGTCTGGAATTGAGTGGCGCGACCATCAAGCAGGACAAAGACAGCACGCGGGAATTTTATGGGCGCATGGTTCCGGTTGCCACGTCTTTGGAAGGTCATATTGACGCACCGAATGCTGCTTATCCGTTTCTCGACACGCTGGCGAAATGGGCCCAATCTGCCGCCAGCAAATAAAGCGAACCCCTTCGTCTAAATGCGCCAACGACTTGAATACGCGCCGGTATGGCTGATCGTAAAACTCGTTGGGGTATTGCCGCGTCCGCTGGCCCGAGCGGTTGGCATCATGCTTGGCCGCATTGTGTATTGGTTGCACGTGCGATTGCGTCACGTCGGTATGCGCAATCTTGAGCTGGCCTTTCCGGAAAAAACACGGCGGGAACGGGCAAAAATTCTGCGCGGCGTGTTCACCTCACTCGGCCGCCAGTTGGGCGAGTTCTGCCTTTTGCCTCGCTACACATTGAAAAATATCAACAAGGTTGTGGTTTATGACGGTTTCGAGAATTTTGAAAATGCCTACGCGCTGAAAAAAGGCGTGCTCTTTCTCACCGCCCACATTGGCGGCTGGGAGCTTTCCGCGTTTACCCATTCGCTGCACGGGCATCCGCTGCATGTGGTCATGCGTTCGCTCGACAATCAATATCTCGATCGCTTGACCAAAAAGTACCGCACCATGCACGGCAATTCCATGGTGGATAAAGATGATTTCGTACGTGGTCTGCTTTCCGCCATGAAGGCGGGCGAGACTGTCGGCATTCTGATGGACACCAACATGACTCCGCCGCAAGGTGTCTTCGTGGATTTCTTTGGTATTCCTGCCTGCACAGCCAGCGGTCTCGCTCGTATCGCCTTGCGGACGGACGCGGTGGTTTTACCCGGATTCACTATTTGGGATTCGGTTCTGCGGAAATACCGCTTGCGCTTCGATCCGCCGGTGAAGTTGATCCGCACTGGGAATGATGAGGCTGACATCGTGGCCAACACGGCCCAATTTACGAAAGTGATTGAAGATTATGTGCGGCGTTACCCTGATCAGTGGCTGTGGGTGCACCGGCGTTGGAAGACAAGGCCGGAGGGAGAGAAAGGGTTGTACTGAAGGTTGACAAAGCATTTACATGGTGAACGCATGCAGCTTGACTGAAGTGCGAAAATAATTAAATGGTAAAAGAAAAATCACAATTAGAAGAAATGAAACGACGCATCGAGCAAGTTCGGCCCGAACTGTCTGGCTCAGAAATACTAGGACGCAATACCCCGCTTCCGCCAAAAGAAAGCAATGGGCCTGACGAGCCGGATAAGGACATTGTTTAAGGTGCTCGTTGGCATGGAATGAGCAGGAAATGACGGTGGCAGGACGCTAAATTGCTAATGCCTGCAGATTATGGAAGTTTGGCTTTCGTCTCTTGTCATTCGGCATTGCCAATATACTGGCAGTTGATCACCAAGATCGTTGTCGTAGGTTAGCCCGTAAAACCCCACATCCAATTCGCGCGTCTGGGTTCCGGCACATTCCAGAATGGGTTCTCCTTAGTATATTCGCGGTCGTGCATTCTTTATATTCGCCTGGTATCCAGGAACCCATCTTGACCTGGGTTCTTAGCGTGTGTGATGCCCATCCCTTCTTGACGAAGTACGAGTAAGTTGGATCTGGCCTGTGATAAACCAGGGCATCCGCGGATAGAAACCCGAGCACAAGCAGCCCAAGAAACGTGAGCCCAATAGCATAACCGAGTGCCGACAATAGCGTGTCTTCCACATCCATGGGCTATGATTCTATCGCGAAATAAAAGGCTAGATTCATTCGAAGTAATTCTTCGGAGTTCTCAGAACCACTCACTGCGGTAAGCGATCCACCAACTTATAAAAATAATAGGAACAGTTGCCGCTAATCCCCACCAGATGGGAAAGATCACGTCCGCCAGAATTCCCAGCACCGTCATCGAAATCCAGAAGACTTTGCGTTGCATGAATATATTCTCGGATGGGTAACAGTTCCAGCCAAGTCCTGGAAGTGAGTGTACAACCGCGGCTTTCTCGCTCCTCCCACAAAATTAGCGTATAAAAAGGATTGCATGAAACACACGCTTAAAGCCGTGGCGGAGGCGGTTGGCGGCCGCATTATTGGCGAAGACGCAGTCAGCGTTTGCGGCATTGCCAGTATTGAGAAGGCCGCACCTGGCGACCTGGTTTTTGTGGAGGAAGAGAAGAATCTGCAGGCGGCCATGCATTCGAACGCCTCGGCTGTTATTGCGGGTGAATTTGCCGCCTGGACGAAACACTCCAAACCGTTTGTGATTACGCAGCAGCCCAAACTGGCATTTGCGCAAGCGGCGCGTTTTTTCCATTTCGATGGCGGCTGGCCCGCGGAAATTCATCCCACCACCATCGTTCATCCTTCCGCACGTCTTGGCGCCAATGTTTCGATAGAAGCGCGGGTGATCGTCGGCGAGAATGTCGAAATTGGTGAGGGCTCACGCATCGGCGCCGGCAGCGTCATTGCGGCGGACGTCCATATCGGCATGAATTGCACGATTTATCCCAACGTGACCATATATTCAGGAACGAAATTGGGTGATCGCGTGATTGTCCATGCCGGAGCTGTCCTCGGCAGTGACGGCTTTGGCTACGTTCGTGACGCCAAATCGGGTAAATACGAAAAGTTTCCTCAAATTGGCCGGTTAGAAATCAGCGACGACGTCGAAATCGGCGCGAACACGACCATTGATCGCGGCGCATTGGAAGTGACGCGAATCGGCCGGGGTACGAAGATTGACAATCTTGTGCACATCGCACATAACGTACAGATCGGTGAAGATGTTGTAATCGCGGCGCAGACGGGCATCTCCGGCAGCGCCGTCATCGAGAATAATGCCGTTATTGCCGGGCAGGTGGGCATCGCCGATCATGTGCGCATTGAACAAGGCGTGATTTTGGGAGCGCAAAGCGGAGTGCCGACCAAAAAAGTTATTCGCGGGAAGGGAATTGTGTTTTGGGGAACGCCGGCTCGCCCCATTCGCGGATATTTGAAAGAGCTGGCGGTTCTGGCGCGCTTGGCCAAAAAAGAATAGTCATGGCCGTCATCGTTATCGGCGGACAGTCGCGCAGCGTAGGCAAGACCAGCGTCGTTGCCGGATTAATCGCCGCACTTCCTGAGTTTCGTTGGGCTGCTTTCAAAATTACGCAATACGGCCACGGCATCTGTTCGCGCGACGGATCTGCCTGCGATTGCGCATCTGCAGACCATGCTTGGGCAATTTCCGAAGAAAACAATCGCAGCGGCGACTCCGACACATCCCGTTTTTTGCAGGCGGGTGCTCATCGAGTTTGGTGGGTTCGCACCGAGCAAGGACGGCTTGCTGAAGCCATACCATCCATTCGCCGTAAACTCGAAGATGCCGAAAATGCCATCTTAGAATCCAACAGCATCGTGAAATTTATTCGTCCCGATTTGTATCTCACTGTGTTTGACCCGGCAAACGCAGACTTCAAAAAATCTGCGCAGGAATTTCTCGATCGTGCCGATGCGGTCATTCTGCACCGGAAAGAATCCCAACCAGACATGCCATTGAAAGCCGCTAAGGGTAAGCCGATTTTCTATATCGATCCTCCACGGTATTTGAACGCAGATGTGGTTGCGTTTGTCCGGGGAAAATTACCCACCGCAATCGTGAAATAAACCATTTGTTATTCTGACTTGTGGGACGCATTCACAAAAGCGCGTGGTTGCTGGTGGTGCTCTCGGCTGCGTTGCAAGTCGTAATTTTTCCACTGCCCAATCTCTACATGCTGGGATGGGTCGCAGTCGCGCCGTTACTTGTGGCCCTGATGCGTACCCGCGAACCCAATACTCTGCAATTTCCTGAAGGCATCAAGCTGCTTCCCGCACGACCACTGCAAGGATTTCTTCTTGGGTACCTCTGCGGAATCATCTGGTATGCGGGATCGTGCTACTGGATTTTCAGCGTCATGCGCAATTACGGCGGCGTTAGCACTCCGGCTGCCGTCGGAATTTTAATTTTATTCTGCATGTACCTTGCGCTCTATCACGGCGCTTTTGGGCTTATCTTCAGTTTGTTCGCTTCACAAAAATTGCTCAGCCGATGGGCGCTGCTTTTGGCGCCGGTTTTATGGGTCGCCGTCGAGCTGGCCCGTACCCGCATCACCGGATTTCCCTGGGACTTGCTCGGCATCTCCCAAGTGGACAACATACCTCTTGCACGCGTTGCTACAGCCACCGGAGTTTACGGCCTATCTTTTGAAATCATGGTCGTGAACGTCGCTTTCGCCGCGGGATTTTTATTGCGCCGCCGGCAGCGAAGAGTTGTGCTGGCAGCCGCTATCGGGGCCGCAGTGGTACTACAAGCCGGGCGCTGGATTCCCGCTCCTGCACTGCCCACCGACCGAACAGCTTTGCTGGTGCAAACCAATATCCCGATTCTTGACGGCTCTGCCTGGACGAAAGATTACTTCATCGCAACTCTGAACGATCTCACAAATCTGAGCACGACTCCGCCACAGCGTCCAGAAACGCCTCGCCCGGATATGATTGCGTGGCCGGAGAACCCCGCGCCGTTTTATTCGCTCGATCCTTTATTCCGTGGTGCAGTCAGCATGGCTGCTGAAAAAACCAACGCATGGATGGTCGTAGGCAGCACAGGAATCGAGAACGCCGGTGCTGGATCAGCGGAGCGTTTTTACAATTCCGGTGCGCTCGTCAGCCCATCGGGGCAATTCACCTCGCGCTACGACAAAATGCACTTGGTCCCCTTCGGCGAATATGTTCCCTTCAAAAATATCTTTGCTTTTGCAGGCGGCCTTACCAAAGAAGTTGGAGATTTTACTCCCGGTGCAGAGCGAGTTCCACTCGATGCCGGTGGCAAAAAGCTCGGCATCTTTATTTGCTATGAGTCAATTTTTCCTGATGAGATTCGGCGCCTTGCCGCCTCGGGCGCGCAAGTGTTCGTCAACATATCGAACGATGGGTGGTACGGTGACAGCGGCGCCTATGCCCAGCACATAAAACAAGCCCGTATGCGCGCCGTCGAAAACGCCCGCTGGCTATTACGTGACACAAACACCGGAGTCACCGCCGCCATTGATCCTTACGGCCGCGTCGTCGCAAGCATTCCTCGAAAAATCCGGGCTTCGCTTCTCGTTCCATACGGGTTGTCGAACGAAGTCACGATCTATACTCGATATGGCGATTGGTTCGCATATCTCTGTGCGATAATTTCGTTTGTGGCTCTCATCGCAAGCTACGCATTTCCCCATCGGGAAAATACAAAGGCGAAAAAGTAAAAATGGCTGAAGAGTTCGAACAGGAATACACCGCATTAAAAGGCAAAGTTCACGAACTACGGGAGTATCTTTGACGCGGACAAGCTGCGTCCGCAATTAGCCGAGGTTGAAAAGCAAGCCGCCGATCCCAACCTCTGGTCCAATCCGCAAAAATCCCAGACAGTCATGCGCGAGAAGAAACGCCTTGAGGGACTGCTCGCGACTGAAGCCGAGCTGGTCCGTCGCGATGGCGACATCTCCGCCTATTTCGACCTCGCGCGGGAAGGCGAATCGGTGGACTCCGATTTGCGCCATGAAATTCAAGCTCTCCGCGATCTCGTGGACCGCCTCGAGACCGAGACGCTGCTCTCGGGGCCGAATGATGCGCTCAACGCCATCGTGACTATTCATCCCGGCGCGGGAGGGACTGAGTCGCAAGACTGGGCGGACATGCTTCTACGCATGTATCTACGCTGGGCGGAGCGGCAGGGATTTCAAACTGTAATTTATGAATATCAGCCGGGCGAAGAAGCGGGCGTGAAGTCAGTGACTTTCGCAGTAAACGGTGAATATGCTTTCGGTTTGCTAACCAGCGAAATCGGCGTGCACCGCCTCGTGCGCATCTCTCCATTTGATCAAGCTAAGCGCCGTCATACTTCCTTCGCCAGCGTATTCGTATCTCCAGAAATCGACGACAGCATCGAAGTCATCATCAAGCCGGAAGACATCCGTATTGACACCTACCGTTCCAGCGGCAAGGGCGGCCAACACGTCAATACCACCGACTCCGCCGTTCGCATCACCCATGTTCCCACGGGTTTGGTCGCCGCCTGCCAGAACGAGCGTTCCCAACATAAAAATAAAGAACGTGCCATGAGCATGTTGCGCTCGAAGCTTTACGAGCACGAACTGGAAAAGAAACGGGAAGTCACCAAGAAAATCGAAGACTCCAAGCTCGACATTGATTTTGGTTCGCAGATTCGTTCCTATGTTTTGCAGCCGTACCGGCTAATCAAAGACCACCGCACCAAGATGGAAGTCGGCGACGTGGATCGCGTGATTGACGGGGATTTGCAACCTTTCATGCGTGCCTACTTGCGGATGCGGCGCGACGAAAAAGGCAGCGTGCAGTAAGCGTGAAAAAGAAGACGAAATCATCGGCGAAACCTCCAGTTGTCAAACTGGGGCAACGTTTCGAGCGTGCGCTGGTCTTTGCCTCCCAAAAACATGCCGGACAAACGCGCAAGAAAACACAAGCTCCCTACATTTCTCATCTGCTGATCGTCGCTGGATTGGTGCTCGAAGCGGGTGGCGATGAAGACCTTGCCATTGCCGCGCTGCTTCACGACGTAGTCGAAGATTGCGGGGGAGCTCCGATGCTAAAGGAAATCCGGCGGCGTTTTGGCAAGCGCGTCGCTCACGTGGTCGAAGGTTGCACTGATACCGACGAAACACCAAAACCTCCCTGGCGCAAACGCAAAGAAGACTATTTGCGCCATCTGCGCTCGGCGGACTACGACACGCGGCTGGTTTCCGCTGCCGACAAACTGCACAACGTGCGCTCCATCATCACCGATTACCGCGCCATAGGGGAATCTGTTTGGGAACGGTTCGCCGGACAACGTACAGGCACTCTTTGGTACTATCGGGCCTTGGCGCGCGAATTTGGCCGCCGCAAATCGAACCGTGTTATCGCCGAATTGGCGCGTTCTGTGAAGGAACTCAATGGATTGGCCAGTCGCAGGCGGTCAAGCACAAAGGTAACAAGGAAAAGTCGGAACTCAAGGCGAAAATAGAGCTATGCCGACGCGCATGATTGATCAGATTCGAACTTCTTCTGCTCCAGCGACCTTGGTGCGCATGGCTGCGCGTGGAGCGCTCGCAGTTCCTGCCGTGGAAACGATTGAAATTCTCGTATATCTCGCGAAGCACAACGAAAACTTCAGCCAGCAGGCGACATTGACGTTGGCCGGATGGGATGAAAACGCCTCCAAAAAAGTCGTGGCCGATCCCGCGGCCCCCAAAGAAATTCTCGATTACTGGACTCATCCGCAGAACTTGCGTCCTGGGTTGCTCGGGGCGTTGGCTTCCAACCCCTCGGTGTCAGAGGAGACGCTCGAAAAATTAGTGCGTACAGTTTCTGGTGAGCCTTTGGATGTCCTATTAAACATCCCGCGTGTCACTTCATCCTCTGTACTTCTTCGTTCCATGCAGGCGAATTTGAATTTGAGCCAGACACAGGCTGCAAAAGTAAAAGCAATTCTTTCTCCTGCAACGGCAGAGGAGGCCGTGGCGCAGTCTGCGCCTGCCGCGCCGGTGCCACAAGCCGTTGCGGAAACCTCAACGCAGGCTACGCCTGAAACGCCCGTTGTTAACGATGCCGAAGTCTCGGCTTTCCTAAAAGAACATGCCGCGGAATTAGCGCACGAAGGCGAGAAACCATTCCAGCCCATCGGAGGAATTCATGACGAATCGGCGGTAGCCGAAGAAGCGCCGGAAGTTGCCGCAGCCGCAGTTGCCAGCGCCTCCGCGCCCGCGAATAGCGCACCTGTTCCCAAGCAAACCCCGCCGCAGGAACGTGGCAGCGTTTTGCAAAAAATCGCCGCTCTCAACATCACCGGACGCATTCAGTTAGCGATGAAAGGCACCAAAGAAGAGCGCTCGCTGCTGATTCGCGATGGCACCAAGATTGTGGCCCTCGCGGTGTTGCAGTCGCCGAAGATCAGCGATGGTGAAGTGGAAAAATTTGCCAGTCAGAAGAATGTGCTTGAGGCCGTCTTGCGCGCCATCCCCATGAAACGGCAATTTGCGAAGAATTACACGGTTATTCGCAACCTGGTTGCGAATCCGCGGACACCGCTCGACGTGGCATTGGGCCTCATGAAGAACCTCATGGCAAACGACTTGAAAGCGCTCTCCGGGAATAAAGAAGTGTCGGAGACCATCCGTAAACTGGCGCTGCGGCAGTTCAAACAAAAGACCGAAGAAGCCAACAAAAAATAATCTTGCATGTCCGCCGCTGACCCCATTGCCGATGTCTTGCGGAAAGCGAAGACCATTGCCGTCGTCGGTTTATCCGATAATCCCTTGCGGCCCAGCTACGGCGTTTCCGCATATATGCAAAGTCACGGCTATCGCATTATTCCCGTGAACCCCGCAATACCGGAAGCCCTCGGCGAAAAATCCTACGCATCCTTACTCGATGTGCCCGATAAAATTGACATCGTGAACATCTTCCGCCGCCCTGAGTTTGTGGATGAAATTGTAGATCAGGCCATCGAGCTTAAAATCCCCGCCATTTGGATGCAGGAAGATGTCATCCACGAACCAGCCGCCGAAAAAGCGCGCAAAGCAGAAATTTTCGTAGTGATGGATCGCTGCATTCTCAAAGAACATCAGCAACGCGTGTGACCAGTTAATTGCCGCCGCGCTTCAATCGTAATCGCGCCGGCATCATCGCACAGTCCACTTCCATGAGCGAATCTTTGAACATCCGAAAAAAATCTCTCCAGCGATGCTTCCGGTTGCGTAAGATGCTCCATCAATCGTAGGATTGCATATAATTTTGCGCTATTAGTTAGCCAGACTCTATCCGTATTTCACCGACGGGAGACCGCATGAATGTTGAAGCGCCGCTGACATCCGCTGAATCCGTTCCACCCAAGCCACCGCTTCTTCACCGAATATTCATCGGCAAAGATGGCCTCCGTGCCGGCTGGAGCCTGCTCATTTTCATCGCCATCTTCGCCGCCTTCGCCTACTGCATTAATACCTTTGCCCACAAGGTACTGCACGTTTCCCCGCCGCAACCCGGTTCAGAGTTGTCACCGCTATTCGGTATCCTCGCCGAAGGCGGTAATTTTCTCGTAGTGCTCTTCGTCACCTGGATTATGTCGCGGATCGAGCGCCGTCCAAATTCTGTTTATGGTTTTGGCGACAATCGCAAGCTCCCTCATTTCTTTGCTGGGCTTACTTGGGGAGTGGCCTGCCTTTCGCTGCTCATCCTGACTCTCGCGAAAACTGGCCTACTTGTCGTTGATCGCCGCCTGCTCTTTGGCAGTGACATTCTGCGTTACGGAGCCATCTGGTTCATCGGCTTCTTGTTGGTAGGGCTTTTCGAAGAGTACCTCACTCGCGGGTATCTCCAGTACACTCTTACTCGCGGCCTCGCCGGCATCTACCAGTGGCTTTTCAAGACGCGTCACAGCGCGGCGTTGGGTTTCTGGACTTCAGCCATCATCTTTTCCATACTGTTCGGCCTCGGCCACGGCAAGAATCCGGGCGAATCTCCCATCGGTCTCCTCTCCGCCGGCACGGTCGGTTTGGTTTTCTGCCTTAGCCTATGGCGTACTGGTTCGCTCTGGTGGGCCATCGGCTTCCACGCCTCATGGGATTGGGCTCAATCGTTCCTCTATGGTGTGGCCGATAGCGGACTCATGGTCCAACACCACTTCCTTGCAACTCATCCTGTAGGGAAACCGATACTCAGTGGTGGGGCGACCGGCCCTGAAGGCAGCATCTACGTCGTCGCCGTCCTGATCGTCGCGACGCTCATTATTCTCTTCACGCTGCGCCCGAGTCAGAATGGATACGCTACTCGACACAATTAGCCGGACTTCGAGCTTTTCCGCCGCTTGATTTCTTCCATCCGCTCGCGAATGCGTTTTTCGATTCCTTCATTCGTTGGCTGGTAGTAAACCCGGTCGCGCAGATTGTCGGGCAGGCACTGCATATCGGCAACTTTGTCTTCAACATCGTGTGCGTACTGATAACCCTTGCCATAACCTGTATTCTTCATCAATCCAGTCACCGCATTACGCAAATGCAGTGGCACGGGTTCGGCCGCGGTTTGCTCGACATCTTGTTGCACCGCCCCGTACGCCGTATAAAGCGCATTCGACTTTGGTGCAAGCGCCAGATAAACCACGGCTTGCGCCAACGCCAGATTGCCTTCCGGCATGCCGATGAAATCCACCGCATCACGCGCCGCCATGCAAAGCGACAAGGCATTCGGATCGGCAAGGCCAATGTCTTCGACCGACATGCGCACCACGCGCCGCGCAATATAAAGCGGATCTTCCCCAGACTCAATCATCCGCCCCAGCCAGTAGAGCGCCGCGTCGGGATCGCTGTTGCGTACAGACTTATGCAACGCAGAAATTAAGTTGTAGTGCTCTTCGCCAGCTTTGTCATAGAGCAGAATGCGCTTTTGCAGCGCATCGCGCACAATTTCATCTGTAATGACTCCGGATTGATCTCCGGCTATAGATTTCGCCAGACTTGCCGCGACTTCCAGCGCGTTGTAAGCGCTGCGCGCGTCGCCGCTGGAGTAAGCCGCAATCTTTTGCAGCACGTCATCGGAAGCCTGTAACTGCAATTCGCCTAGTCCACGTTCTTTATCAGCCAATGCCCGCTTGAGCAGGAGGACGATCTGCTCTTCCGTCAGCGGTTTCAGCACATACACACGGCTACGTGATAACAGCGCCGAAATAATTTCAAAAGACGGATTCTCGGTGGTCGCGCCAATTAATCGGATATTCCCTTTTTCGACATGGGGCAAAAACGCATCCTGCTGCGCCTTGTTGAAGCGATGAATTTCGTCAATAAAAACAATCGTCCGCGTGCCATATTGCTTGGCCCGCTCGGCTTCAGCCATGACCTGCTTGATCTCTTTAATTCCAGCGAGCACAGCCGAGAATTCGATAAATTCGGCTTTCGTCATCCGCGCGATGATTTGCGCAAGTGTGGTCTTTCCGGTACCCGGTGGTCCCCAGAAAATCAGCGAGCCGATATCGTCGCGTTCAATCTGAGCCCGTAAAGGCTTACCCGGACCGACGAGATGCTCCTGGCCCACATAGTCATCCAGCGTTCGTGGGCGCATCCGGTCCGCCAGCGGACGTGTGCGGTCGCCAGCATCATCACGATTCGGAACAGTTTCAAACAAACCCATAAATCATTTCACCACGGAGGCACGGAGGCACGGAGAAATCAAACGGTCAAAGAACTCTGCGTACAATTCCGTTCTTGAGGATGCAACATTGAAATTGATGATTAGGCCGACCTTCATCCCGGACAATCGCAAATATGTGAGTAGCTGCGCTTGGTGAATTGGCAATATCTGCTCAATCGCTTTCAGTTCAACTATCACGGCGCCCTTGACCACAACGTCTAGCTTATAGCCACAATCAAGCTTAAGACCCTTATAGGTCAGCGGCAATTCAACTTGTCGCCGAAAGCTCATATCGCGCAGGTGCAACTCGTGGCACAAACATTCCTCATAGGCTGATTCGAGCAGGCCGGGGCCAAGTTCGCGGTGGACCTCAATCGCAGCCCCGATAATTGCTTCTGTAACTGACTGCTCAAGCAACATAAAAATATTGGCTTTACTCCGTGTCTTCTTTCCTCCGTGGTGAATTGTTTTTTCGCCTTGCCACTTCATACAGCACGATGCTGGCCGCAACTCCAGCATTCAAAGACTCAACCGCCGGCGAATGGGGAATTGCAATCGTCTCATCCATCTTCGCCAGCAGCTCCCGCGGAATTCCCGCGCCTTCACTGCCGATAAAAATCGCAATGGGGCCAGACAAATCAGCCTGATTAAGCGGCTTGCTCTTATGCGACGAAGTCGCAATCAAACGCAATCCGGCAGCTTTCAAATCAGCCACGACTTCGCCCAGCTTTACTTTCACCATCGGAAGACGAAACACCGATCCCGCCGAGGCTCGAATTACCTTCGAATTGAATACGCTGGCTGTGCCCTCACCCAGCAAAACCCCGCCCGCGCCAAACGCTTCCGCCGAACGCAAAATCGTTCCCAGATTGCCCGGATCTTGTACTCCCGCAATCGCGATTAACGGCCCTGCCGCCGCTTTCGTCAAAACTTCCTTCAGCGAAAAAACCTTGCATTTCACGAGCGCCGCCACGCCCTGCGGGGTCTCGCTCGGCACTGCGCTGGCAAAGAGATTATCGGCTAACAAAAGCGTCTCCGTATGCGCTGCCAGTTGCGGCAACAGCCGCTCGGCCTTGTTTTTCGACGCTTCGCTAAAAAACACCGCACGGAATTTCAATCCGCTGCGAATGGCCTCTTCCACAATCCGCATGCCTTCAATGGCGCAATAGCCATCGGGTGTGATGTCGCCCCCGGCAAAAGCCTTTCGCATTTCCTTCAATAACGGATTATGCGTGCCCTCGATGACTCGAAGCCGTCCATCCGGTTTGGGTGTGTGTTTTTTCATGCCGAAACACTAAACTCTAACACTACGCGTTTTGTTCGGTTTGAGGCGCAGCCTGTGGTATGTTAAATTTCGCCGATTAAGAGTTTTTGAAAGCTCAACTGGGAAGGGAACTGTATTGCGCGCGGAAATCGTCAAAATCAATCCGGATAATCCTGAGTCATCACTGATTCGCTACGCGGCCGATCAAATTCGCGCCGGAGAAGTTTTGGGCATGCCCACGGACACGTTTTATGGCCTCGCCTCCGATCCCTTCAACCTGCGCGCCGTAGATCGCGTCTATGACATCAAGACCCGCAACCGTCACAAACCCCTTTCACTGCTGATTGAAAGCATTGACCAGGCCGAAGAACTGGCAAAGCCCTTGCCCGATGAATTTTATCGCCTGGCCAAGAAATATTGGCCCGGCCCGCTCACTTTGATCATCAAGGCTGGCTCTCGCTTGCCATTGAAAGTCACGGCCAACACCGGCAATGTGGCGATTCGTGTTCCCAATTCCAGCATCGCTCTCGCTGTGGTTCGCGCGGCCAGCATCCCCATCACCGCGACCTCTGCCAATCTGAGCGGCGCTTCGGAATGTACCTCCGCGGAAGCCGTGCGCGACCAACTCGGCGAGCGCATTGCCATCATAGTGGACGGCGGCCCTTCGCCGCGTTCCGTGCCATCCACGATCATTGACCTCACCGATGAAGAAGCGCGCTGGAAAGTCATGCGCGAAGGCGCAATTCCGGCGCAGGAAATCTCCGAATTTTTCGCCGAGGGTTAAACGAGAAGGCTAAGCGAGAAGGTTAAGCGAGTGCTGATCGAAGTGAGGACGAACCGCCTCGGATGACCCTGCACCCCGACATCGGACGGTCACGCCGCAACATCTACCTACTGGCGTTTCTGCCCGAACTCGCTGCCCTCATTTTTCTTGCATTCACTTCGATCCAGATCGTCAAGGAATCGAAACTTCAGGAACTTCACCCCGCCGATGCCATCGTGGTCTTCGGCGCGGCCGAATACTCCGGCCGCCCGTCGCCCGTTCTCCGCGCGCGCCTTGACCATGCCTTCGATTTATTTGAGGAAGGACTCGCGCCCGTAGTCATCACGACCGGCGGTGCGGCTGCTGATCCGCGCTACAGCGAAGGAGAAGTCGGACACGACTACCTCATGCATCGCGGCATTCCCGACGGCAGCTTGATTGAAGAGACCCAAGGTTCCGACACAGCCAAATCCGCCGCAAGAATCGGCGTCATCATGCGCACCAACGGCATGCACAGTTGCATCGCGGTCAGCGATGCCTACCACGTATTCCGCATTAGGAAGATGCTCGAACGTGAAGACGTGCAGGTTTACGTTTCTCCCCGGCCCGAATCCATCCCCCACTCGCTGGCCGCCCGCGCCGAGGCCGTCTTACGCGAATCCGTCAGCTATCTTTTATGGAAACTCGGAGCGCCGGTGTAAAACTTGGAACTCGAAACCTGAAACTGTTTTCCTTACCACCCCATCTTTTTCCTCAACTCCGTCACATGCGCCACATGATGCCGTCCATGCCACGCATACAGTCCCAGATTCCGTTCGAGGGGCACAACGCCCTGTTCCGGATGAACGAAAGTCCGCTTCCAATCGTCATTCTGCATGCCTCTTAAGATCTCCACGAAGCGCACGTGCAGAGAATCCAGCAAGGCCAGCGAAACTTCAATCGGGACCGCCTGCACATCGGGCAACTTCGCCCACAAATCTTCGGCATAAGGCTTGATGGTCGGCTCCTCTTCGGTGAGCGCCAGCTTGAAGCGAATGTAGGCGTTCATGTGGCTCTCCGGCACATGGTGGACGACTTGCCGCACCGTCCATCCGCCCTCGCGGTAAGGCGTATCGAGCTG
>JAJPHW010000097.1 GCA_021325035.1 Terriglobia bacterium | reverse complement strand
GGGCATGAATCATATTTCGATTCCAGTTCGCATTGCGTCTCCGAAGCTTTGGTATCCGCTGGGCTATGGCGCACAAGACCGGTATCAATTTTCAGCAGCAATCAAGATCGGCAAAGAATCCGCAGCCCATGCCGATGTAAAGACGGGTCTGCGTTCCCTCGAGCTTCGACGAGTGAACGATCAATGGGGAAAGAGTTTTGAGTTCGTAATCAATGGCATTGAAGTTTATGCCAAAGGCGCCGACGTCATTCCCTTCGACAGCTTTCCAAATCGTGTTACGCCAGCCATTCATCGGCAAATCCTTGAAGCGGCGCGCGATGCCCACATGAATATGGTCCGCGAATGGGGCGGCGGGTATTACGAATCCGATGACTTCTTCGACATCTGCGACGAACTCGGCATCATGGTCTGGCAGGAGTTCATGTTCGGTGGAGACATGGTGCCCGGTGACACGGCGTTTCGCGAAAGTGTTCGTCAGGAGGCCATTGATCAAGTCACGCGGCTACGTGACCATCCGAGCATTGTGATCTGGTGCGGCAACAACGAAGTCGAAACTGGATGGCATCATTGGGGTGATCGTCAGGAGTTCAAAGAAGCCATTTCTCCAGCCACGCGCGATTGGGTCTGGCAGGATTATATGGTCATTTTCGATGACATTCTCAAAGGCGCAGTCGCGCAGTATGGCGATCCTGCCCCTTATTGGCCGAGTTCACCGAGCGCGAACTTCGAAGAAATTCCGGACAATCAGCACAATGGCGACATGCACTATTGGGCGGTATGGCACCAGCAAGCTCCGGCCTCCGATTACACAAAGCAATTTCCGCGCTTTATGACGGAATATGGATTCCAATCATTTCCCGAAATGCGGACCATCCACACGTTTGCCAACAAGCCTGAAGACTTCGACATTCGCTCGGTCGTCATGCAAGCACACCAGAAAAACAAAGGCGGCAACGAGCGCATTCTGACTTATATGCTGCGCGAATACCACGAGCCAAAGGATTTCGCGTCGTTTGTCTATCTCAGCCAGGTGCAACAAGCGGAAATCATCAAGATCGGTGCGGAGCACCTGCGCCGTGATCGACCTCGCACTATGGGCGGATTGTATTGGCAATTAAATGACTGCTGGCCGGTTGCTTCCTGGGCAAGCATTGACTATTACGGGCGCTGGAAAGCGCTGAATTATTACGCTCGCCGCTTCTACGATGATGTCCTGGTTTCGCCGTTCTTGCATGATGACAAAGTTGATGTGTACGTGGTGAATGACAAATTGCAGGCATTGAGTGGAAGTCTGCACGTGCGATTGCTTGATTTCGACGGTAAAGTTCTGCTTGATCAATCCAAAGATCTCTCAGTTCCGGCGCAGTCTAGCGCGATTTATCTAACGCTCGATAAGGCTGATCTCGCCGCCAAAGGCGATCTAGATAAGTCGTTCCTGGCCGTTGACTTACAAGTCGGTGGAGCAAAGGTTTCGCAGAATCTGACTTTCTTTGATGCGACGCATAATCTAGACCTGCCGGTATCGCCGAAGATTGACGCCACGTGGAACGCCAGCGGCAACACGCTCACTCTGAAATCAGCGCAACTCGCACGGGGCGTCTATATGTCATTTGGAGATTTGGATGTCAAAACGTCCGACAATTACTTTGACTTGCTGCCCGGAGAGCCTGTAACGATCACGCTTAAATCTTCTGCTTCGTTCGATCAGCTGAAACAGAACCTAAGTGTGATTTCTATAACCGACGCGTTCAAAGCTAAATAGCGCGACGCTGAGCAAAAGTTTGAGATTCCTGCGCGTAGGCGCGTTCGGCTTCGCCGGGCAAAAGCACCCAGAGTGTGTAAATCCCGAGCGCCATGCCGAATGGGATGTTGAAGAAGATCGAAATAAACGCAAGCACAACGGCGACAGTTCTTGCCCATGGCTCGCGTTGCAGCAATCCCCAGCCGGCGGCAAACCCCGCAAAGGCTTTTACCACCAGCAGCAATGCCAAAACGTTCAGCATGGGGTGAAGGAAGAATGGCTGATTCGGATGGGTGTTGGAATTGAGAATCGTATTCGCAACAATATAGAGCGCAGCAGCTTGCAATCCATCCAGCGCTGATAAAGCTGGCCAAAGAATTCCGAGCAGCCGGATGTGTTCTGAAATGCTGCGTCTCGCCGGCGCACTCGCAACTATCGTTCGGGAAGTCGGTTTGCCGCATGCGCTGCAAAAATTGCCCGCGTTTTGAAGTTCACTTCCGCATCCATCACAAAACATAAGGCCCTCCTCTGAGAAGTACGCACGATCACCCAATAACGTTCCCAAGTCCAGGTAATAACTTGCAAAACGAAAAGGCCACCCGGCAAAAGGCGGCCTCTTCTTTCAAGGGAGAATAGTTCTAACGGAGGTTGAAAAGCCGCTAAAACTTTCTGCGCAAATCTTATGGGCCGAAAAAGGGGTGTGTCAATAGATTTTTAGGAAATAAATATCTTTATTTTCAATAACTTACAAAATAGGTTAATAGCTCCACGAAATGCCTCATTTTGAGACAAAATCGCAGAATAAACTCTATAACTGGCTTGGATTGATGAGTTTACCCGCGAAGGATCGGGTCTTTGGGGTCTGCGGAGACGACCTCGTCGATGCGAAGGGCGATGAATTCCACATCTTCGGGGCGGTCAAAAAAACGCCCCGGCCAGAGGCGTTTTACCAGAAGCCGGATCCCGCCAAAAGCAATGCCGGAGACGATTGCAATGCCGCCTATGATGGCACAGAGGAGGATGATGTTTACGATCAGATTGCCAATATTGTCTTTTTTACTGAGGTAAGTATTTTCATTCCATGTGACGTTGGCTTCGTAATTTACAGACGCAAGCAGCGCTTTGGCTTCTCCTTGTGAAAGCGGGCCGGAAACGACCACAACCAGCGGGCCGGTGCGCTTGTCAAAAATAGGGTTGGGTAAGGTGATTTGCGATGACTCAATTTGGCGAAGCGCCTGCGCTGCCATTTGTGGCGTCGGATAGGAAATGATCATCAGCGAAGCTTCGCCGCCGGAGCTCGAGTAATTTGCCATCATGACTTCCGCCCCGGTGTTAAAACCGACCAATTCCGCGGAAATCGGTGATCCAACTGTTTG
>JAJPHW010000032.1 GCA_021325035.1 Terriglobia bacterium | reverse complement strand
TGCAAACAACCAATGCTGCGCTGCATTTTGACTCGAGCATCCGGGCGCCGCGAGGGCAAGAACAGATAGCTCAAAGCCGCATTGAGCACGCGGATGCTGTGGTGAATGGCCAGGCTTGCAAGAAATGCCTGTTGCGCGAGCCAGCTATGGTGTTTGCGCCAGTACTGCCATGTGGCGCGATAGATCTCGAGGTAAAAACGCAACGGCGCATTGGCTGAACTGGCCCCGCCATAGTGAATCGCGCCGGTTTCCGCGAAAAAGACGATGGTTTCGCCCGCCTGATGGAAGCGATAACACCAGTCCACGTCTTCGCCATACATAAAGAACTGCGGATCGAATGTGCCTATGTGCTCGATTGTTTTACGCCGGACAATAAGAAACCACCCGTTGAGCACCTCGACCGGCTTGGTTTTACGGTGGTCGAAATCCGACATCAACATGCCACCAAAAAAACTCGACCCTTTAAACAAGACATCAAGTCCAACCGCCCGGGCGAAATTGCTCCACACGGTGGGAAAGCGCATGGTCGAACGCCGCACTTCCCCATTTGCACTCAGCATCTGCGGTCCCATCATGGCCACTTCCGGGTGCGTAGCGAAATAATCCAGCATGGGAGTCATGCAATCGGAAGTAAATTTCACATCTGAGTTCACAAGACAGATAAAATCTCCCGTGCAGTGAGACATACCAATGTTGTTGGCCCGGCCAAAACCATAGTTGTCGGGATTGCGAATCAACTGAAATTCCGGAAAGCGTTCGGCGATCATCTCAGGCGTGCCGTCGCTCGAAGCGTTGTCCACCACAATCACTTCGGAATACACCGCAGAGCAGTATTGCCGCAAAGATTCCAAACACTCGAGCACGTAGGCTTTCGCGTTCCACACCACGATCACAACAGAAACGCACGGGATCGCCTGTGACGGATACGGCGGGGCTGCGGATACGGCATTGTTACTTTCAATCATGGATTCAATCTCTGTAGGATGCGCCAGTTATCCCACATGTTTGTATAAGAGCCTTCCCGCAACAGGAAGGACCCGAACCGGCAGATGCGCAAATACTGCGCTGGCCGCCGCTGATTTCCAATTTTCCGTCGAGGGCTCAAAGGAATGTACGGTAGTGGCGGCTGTGCCGAAACGCGAATAGCGCAGAACGGATTCCCTGGTGCCCCAACGCCGCTTGAATGTGATCAACCCCGGCTGGTCTGTCTCTGTGCGCCCAAAATCGAAGCACTGCAAACCCAGGGCCTTTGCTTCCTGAATAGATTTCCAAAATAGCAAGTGCATGCTGCCCAAAGAGTTAAACTCGGGGTTCGATCCGCCATATTTGTACACCATCGTGTTCTTGTAGCGGATGGTCATGATGGCCGCCACGACGCGATTGTCTTTGTGCGCCACTCGAATCTTCAGTGCATCCCCAAAATTCTGCATCAAATTCTGGAACCAGATGCGCGGCTGCGGGGGGCGGCGATGGCGTTTACGCGTTATGGTAAACAACCGGTAGAAGTCTTCGAAATACTCCATCCCGCCTTCACGGTAGTCGAGCTTCTCGCGCTCCGCCCGGCGCACTTTGCGTTGCGTGGAACTCTTGTGAAAGTTCTGGAAAATTTCTTCGAGTCCAGGACTTAAATCCAGTCGATGCAATGTGTAGACTGTACTCGACTGCGATTGCGAACTGGTAATGGCGCCTGAATGTAGCCTGCGCAACTCGATATAGCGCCATTTGCCAAACCGTGACTCCTGCTCAATCGCCAGCGAAAGCAGCGCAGCTTCGCCATCCTCGTGCACGAGCGGCTCGCAATAATCAGAAAAGGGCAACGAAACTAGTCGGCGCCCCGTGGCCCAGCTTTTCACCTCACAAAAAACCACGCCATTCTGCAGACTCTGACCCGGAGATGTCGTCGTTAACACCAACGGCTGATAGCCATAGGTGCGCGACAATGTCCGAAGCCATTCCGGCGAATGAAACAAAGACGCCCGCGGATGCGCCCGCACAAACTCATCCCAGCGGGCGTCCCGCAATGGATCGATCCGGTCAAGAGGCATATCCGACGCAAGCGATTGCCCGCTCTTTAGGGAGTGCACGCGCTCTAAACAAGGTGTTGCCAAAGAATGGATCCTCACGAGAAGTGTCTAGGTTTCCGGTTTAAAACGCGTCGTTACCCAGCAAAATCGCTGCCGGCGTACGCAGCAAAATTTGAATGTCCAGCCATAACGACCAGCTGCGCGCATATTGCAGATCAAGGCGTACCATGTCGTCGAAACGCACGCGGCTGCGTCCGTTTACCTGCCACAAACCGGTAATGCCCGGCTTGATTTCAAGAACCCGCCGACGGTGCCAGATATCGTACTCCTCGAACTCGTAAGCGATCGGTGGTCTCGGCCCTACCAGTGACATATCGCCGAGCAGGACGTTCATGAACTGAGGCAGTTCGTCGAGACTGGTCCGGCGCAGGAACTTTCCGATTTTCGTGATGCGCGGATCGTCGGTCATTTTATAGACGACATCCTTGTGTCCGTCCCCTTTGTCTTTATCATGCAATTCGCCGTTGATAACGCCCTTCATGAACTCGCGGTGAATGTGGTGGTGGTTGTCCACATACATGGAACGGAATTTCAAAAAAGTAAAAGGCTTCCCGAATTGGCCCAAACGCTGCTGCTTGAACAAGACTGGGCCTTTCGAACTGAGCTTCACCAAAACAGCCACGAGAAGCAGCATGGGAGAAAACAACAGGAGCGCTCCGCCGCTGCCAATAATATCCATGGCGCGCTTCAAAACTCGAAATGGCTTTTGCGCGCGCTCGCGTCGTGCTAAATCGGGATAAAGCACAGGGTTGCCTCGTAGCGTTCCCTGGTGCCAGTCTTCCGGAAACGCGTGCCAGGAAATATTGATCTGGTCGAATTCCTCCCAGTTCAGGTTTCTACGCAGAGTTTGGTAGATACGGTTCATCATGGAGTTGACCGTGACTTCCCGGTCTTCACTGCTGATTTCGGTAAACATGACCCCAATAGCAGAGCCTTCTTTGTAAGAGCCAGCCACATCCGTTTCCCGGATGGACAGCGACAAGGCGCCCAAAATCTTCTTCAGCATGCCCCCCTGCGAGCGGGAAAGGCCCAACTCTCCTTCGAGAATCATGAGTAAAAACGGTTTACCCGAACGCGCTGTGCGTTTGCGTTCGAGTGCGATCATCTGGTGAAACGAAGCTTCGTCAACCAAGCCAGGCTCCCGGCCAGAGAGCGCGCGATCATATGATGGAGCGACTAATGTGTTGCTGTGGCGCGTGTTCACGACTTTATCTCCCATTTCTGCATTCCGCGGAGAGGAAGCAGCGCATGTTAATTCATTGGTGAATGTAGTCATTGTGGGTTGTGCAGGGGGAGAAGTCTGCATTCTCAAGCTTTCGTCACTTTCTTAAATGCGGTTAAGGTCATTCCGCGATTGCATGGGAACGTGCAATCAAAAGTCCAAATCGCGGTTGGATTTGGCGAGTTTTACAACAGGGGAGGGTCTGGATATTGTGCCGGCATCTGCCATCGGTCTAAAAAAACGATTGCTGCGTTTATTACGGAGACGCAGGCTTGCGCGCATCAACTCGGGCGCCGCCCAGGGCACATCGTGATACGCAGATTTCAGATATGGGCTTTCCGGATCACGCACCCATTCCTGCGGGTACAACGCGATGGTATCGTTTTCCGTCAATTTTTTGGATGCCCCAAGTGCTTGTCCGGCAACCGCCGCATGCAACGCAGAGGGCAGATCGCGTCCTTGGCCTAAAGCCAAATGTCCTACCTGCGTAGCCCGCGGATTAATCTCGATCAAATAAGCGTTCTCGCTGCCATTCTCGATCATGTAGTCAAAACCATGCAGCCCAGAGAGTTTGAGCCGCCGTACCAGTTTTTCGGCAGCCACCGTCATTTCTGGATGCTCAATTCTGCGCATTACTGTGGCCGGCCCGAACGCATGCGCCTTCTGTAATACTTCGAAGTGCAGGCTGGCCAATACCCGCCCTTCCCAGCAGGCAACCGCGCTCGTGGCTTCTCGTCCTGCGATGTATCCCTGAATATTAACAACGGACTGGCGGCGCAGCAGTGAGGACCAAATTAGCGAATTGTCCTGATTGACTAGCGCTCGTTTTGCCGCCCGCGCCAACAGAGGAGGCGCTTGCAACGTGCGAAACGCCTCTTCCGCCTCAGTGAGGTTGCGGACTATCTTCACGCCGGCGCCACCCGTAGTGCCGTTGGCCTTGAGCATCGCCGGAAACCCGTGCTTTGACGCCCATTTCCGAAGATCATCGAAATCGTTCAACACTCCCGTTTCCGGGACCCGGACTCCTTCTTTTTGCGCCAACTCAATGAAAGCAGATCGTGCCGCGATGATCGGAAAGCTTTCCGGCGCGCCAAAGGATCGTTCGATCAGCGCACAAATATCTTTCCCGGCAGCGCCCATGGTTTTCGCCTGCTGATGGAGCCGGTGCAAATGCCGCACCGCGAGATCGTCTCCGGGAACCAAACAATCAGGTTGAGCCTTTTGAATCGCACGCTCCAGGGAACGTAGCGGCAGAAGCCCGCTGTAAAAATGGATCCGCTGCACCACGCCGGTTTTCGATAGCGGATCACGTGGCGGACATACCGCATCCACCCGGCATCCAGCCTCCGCCAGAGCCATGGCCAGGCGCGCAATGGGAAACCAGCTGGCGGTGGAAACAATCAGAAATTTCGGTTTGTATTCCCGATTCATGTTCGTTTATGAAACCGAGGGCGTCTCGCGCCGGTCCGATGATTCGACCGTCAAATGCGATCGCACCTTTTTCCCTCGCTCCATGCTTTCCTGTTTTTCGGGGAACATCTCAAAAGAAACATTGACCTGGTTCAATTGGTCAATGGTCATTTCAGCGCTCAGCGTGCGCTTCAATCGTGCCAGCATGGTTTTTAAAATGAATTCGAGAGCTTCGGCATTGATCTCCGTAAAGATCACACCCATGATGCGCCCTTGCTTATACCAGCCGGTCACATCCGTCTCACGGGTAAACGAAGGCAGCGATTCCGCTATCTGATTCAGCGCTAGCCGCTTACGCTCCGTAAACTGCCCATTGCCGGGATCGAGCAACATCAGTAGACAGGGATTACCCGACCGTTCCGCTCTTTTGCACTCGACGGCGATCATGCGATGAAAAGCAGATTCCGCCAACAGTTCCGGTGCGGCCGCGGATTCATCCCGCGCCGGCACCAGACGAAGATTTGTGTTTTGACGAGGACGCGACTTCAAGACTTTCCCCATTTCTTTCTAATCCAATCGGCGCGTTACATCACCACCGGAACGGATTCTTAATTTATTTGCATCGGGGGAGTATGTCGCAGAAACACTGAAATGTGATTAAACCGCTCTATCGTTCGCTGCGTGAAGACTTCGCTGCTGCACCGTAATGCTGATAGTAATTGTCATGCTCCGTATTGTGCGTACTGTTGATCACCACGCCCAATAACTTCGTGGCATCAAGCGCCGCCAAACCACGTTGCAGCTCACGCTTTCGCGTTGTGCCTTCGCGCGTAACCAGCAAGATGCCATCTGCTGACTTGGCCCAGACACTTGTATCTGCCAGCGGCAGCACCGGAGGCGTATCAATCACAATCCAATCGAACCATCCAGAGAGCCGCTCCATTAATGTTGCATAACGAGTTAGATGCATGAGATCGAGAGGATTCTCTGGAGGCGATCCAGCCGGCATAAACCAGAAACCCGGCTCCTCCAAGCGATAGATCGGCTCTGCCGCAGTTGCATCGCCTTGCAACCATTCACTAAGCCCCCGCAGGTGATGCAGACCCAATAGCCGGTTGAGCGAGGGGCGTCGCAAGTCGCCATCGATCAGCAATACCTTTTGCTGTCGTTTACGCGCCAGAGTCGTCGCCAGATTTCCCGAGATCGTGCTCTTTCCTTCTTCCGGAATGGTGCTGGTCACCAAAATTCTTTTGAGCGCCTGGGATTGCTGCAGTTGCCGCAGCCGCACCCCTAGAAAACGAAACTTCTCTGCGCCCAGGCTGTCGCGCTGCGTCAGGCAAAACAAGCGGCTGTCCCCGGCGAGCGCCACATGCAGGCTGGGAAATTGGTCCAGCTCTCCTGCGCTCTGCGGTTCGGCAACAGTTTCAACAGTTTGCTGCGGCTCCAGTTGTAGAGCCGAAGCGAAATCGGAAAACCCACTCGCCTTCCCTGCCGAAGATTTCTGCAATGCTTCGAAAATGCGGCTCATTGTTTAAAAGTCCCCGGCTTGAATCCTGGCTGCAATACCGAAGGTACCGGTTTCGCCGCGCCCGGCTCGCTTGCCCGCATGGATTGCAAATAACTCTGTAGCTGCAAAAGGACTTGCTCCGCTTGTAATAACCGGTCTTGCGGAATGACTTGCGTTCGCGCGGTTGGAGGCGCGGGTGCGACATCCAGGCGCAAATCTGCCGCTACCTCTTCAATAATTTCCGCGGGAATCACTTTGACTTGCCGTGCGAACGCATTGATCAACGCATTCTCGCAAATGGTATTGATGAGCCGTGGATAGCCTCCCGAGTAGCGATAAACCACACGCACGGTTTCTTCCGGGAACAGGGTGGTGTAAATTTCCTGTGGTGCTCCGCCGAGTTCCAGCCGCTTTTGAATGTAGCCGGAAGTATCGGCGAGGCTCAGAAACTTCAACTGCGAACGAAGCGCCACACGCTGCTTGAGTTGCCGCAGTTCATGCGAGTCGAGCTTTTCGTCCAACTCCGGCTGGCCAACAAGAAGAATTTGCAGCAGCTTGTCCTGTGAAGTTTCGAGGTTGGTCAACAAACGAATCTCTTCCAGCACTTCCGCTGAGCAATGATGAGCTTCGTCCACCACCAGGACTGTGGTCTGCTTCTTTTCGTAACGGGCGACTAAGAAATTCGTGAGTAACAGGAGCAGTTCACCCTTGCTTTTGCCCGCAGCGGGAAGGCCAAGGTCAGCGGCGATGTAACGCAAAAACTCAATTCCATCCAAGCGGCTGTTAAAGACATACGCGTACGCAATGTTGCTCTTGTGCAGCAATTGCAATAGGCAACGCACCAGCAAAGTCTTCCCAGTGCCCACTTCGCCGGTGAGAACCACAAAGCCCTTGCGCCGCTCAACGCCGTAATAGAGAGCGGCGAGCGCCTCGTTATGCCGTCGCGTAGGAAACAAAAACGACGGATCGGGCGTGATCTCGAAGGGGTTGCGCTTCAGTTGGAAATATTCTTTGTACATGCTTTATCTTAAATCTAGCCCCGCCAATAGCTTACTGCTGAACCTGCCAGGATGATAGCTCCCACCACTCCCGCCGCCACCCACGCCCAACGCATTTTTTGCTGATTGACGCCGTCTTCTGCCGCCGTGTTTAAAGGCGGAATTTCCGCAATAACAGCCACAGGCAATAACTTCTTTAGCGAAGCTTCATCATGCAAGCGGTCGTCCAGATATTCCGCTCCCCCTGCGATCACCGTTCCCAATGCCAGGCCGATGCCCAAACCAAAAAGGCAAAACTTTAAGCGGTTGGGGAAATCCGGCTTCAATGGGAGGCTCGGCGGATCCAGCACACTGAAATGTTCGCCCTGTTGCCGCAATTCGAGGCTCGTCGCCATCTGCGAAGAGTTTTTCTTTTTCAGTAGATCGTCGTAATTGGCTTTTGATTGCTCATAGCCGCGCGTCAGATCAGTGAATTGCTGCTCGACGATTGGTTCTTGACTCAGATGCGATTGATAAGCTCCCACTCTCGTCTGCAAGTCGGAAATGGTCTTTTGCCGGTTGGTAATCTCCAATTGATTGGCGCGTAGCTGGCCTTCCAGCTGCACAACCGTGGTGTCATCTTTGCTCTCCGGATCGAGCGTGGTTGCATCGCCTGAAGCCGGTTGCGATTTGAGATTACTTACCATTTGAGCGCGTAACTTTTGCGTGTCGGCAATCTGCTGCTGGAGTTTGCGCACGTCGGGATATTGATCGGTATAGTGCGCCTTCAAATCAGCCAACTGCGACTGCTCTTTGGCTAGCTCCTGGTCAATCGCACTCAGGCCACCAGCCGGCGCACCTGCGGTGGAACTCGATTTTTGCAGTCCGTGATACTGGGTCAACAGAGATTGCAAATAGGCATTCTGCTGACGGGCGGCATTCAACGCATCCTGCTCGCCCTGAAGCTGATTTTCCAGGCCGGTCATGATCTGGATATTGCTCTGCAACTCAGTCGGCAATGCCCCCGGATGCTGGTCTTTAAAAACCCGGACTTTTTCTTCCTGTTCTGCCAGAGCTTTGCGGGCTTCTTCCAACTGGCTTTCCAGAAACGACGTCGTGTCTTCGGATTCCTGCTGCCGCGTTTGTAAGTTTTCGTTGATGAATAAGTTGGTAAGTTCCGTGGTCACCTGCTGCGCGACCTTGGGATCGCGCGAGGAGTAGGCCACGACAAAAGCCGTAACGTCTCGCTGGCTTTCGTCGCGCACCAGATTTACTTCGACATCCTTGCGCATGCGATCGACAATTTCATCCGGCGTACGGTGAGTGCGATCCTTGGCGTAGAGGTTGAACTGATCGATGATGCGCAGCAAACGCGTGCGGCTCAGGATCTGCTGCTGAATGCTCTGCAAGCGGTCCTGCAAATCGTCATTCACGTTGGGAGTGACGTAATCCTTCGGCATAGTGGGCTGCTCGACCAGAATCAGCGTCGAGGATTTGTACTTCGGCGGCAGCACCCAGCTTGCGCCCCAAACCAGTACCCATCCGCCAAACAGAGGCAGCAGAAAATACCACCACCGGCGTTGCGCCAATGCCCAGTAGCGGCCGAGATCCAAATTACCACTCGTTTTTTCTTCTATTTCTTGCGCCATACTGAAACTTTATCGCCCCAACGGCCGCGTGAATTGATAACTCACGGAAATCCACTCGCGGTTACGCCCAATCACACTCTCCAGCGCTGGGACGTTGTCATAGTTCTGATGCAGGTGCGCGTAGCCGGCCTGCACGCTGAAATGCTTGCCCAAAGTGCGGTCCACCCAGACGCTGCCGCCGATGGTGTGTCCACCGTCATTTAACAAAGGCGTCGGATCCACCAAGGTGTTGCTAGCATAGCTCGCCAGTCCTGACACGCTCCAAACCTTGGTTAGCTGCCGTCGTACGGTCAGCGCCCCTGAATTGGAGTGCACCGCGCCCAGCAAACCGCCGCCATCGGTGATGATGTGAATATAACTCGCAGCCGCGCTCGTATGTCTTCCCTGCCAGCCGATGCTTGCGCCTGCTGCCGGACTCCACTGCTGTACCGCCGGTGAGCCAAATTGCTGCGTAGAAGCGTATTGCGGACCGCCAAAAATTGAGAAGGACAACGTCCGCCTCGGATAGAAAGTGTAAAAACCGATGACCGCATCGGTCGTGGTCTGGTTCGTGACCCCTGTCGGATAAGTTAACAATTGTTGGTACAGATAACTCACACCCACATAATGACGCGCCGCAAAACGGTGGGTATAAAAAGCGGAACCGCCGCGGGCCGCCGCATCGTAGAGCCCTTGCTCCTGTGAAGCATTCAAGAAATGTAGATTTGTCACGCTCCCTCCAACACCCATCATGTCATTGCGGCCAAATTGGTAAGTGAGATCGGCGCCTGCCGTATTGCGCAAAACATCGGAAATCGGCGTCACAATAGTGTCGTTTGGGCCCTGCGGCGCTCCGCTGATGGTTCCCGTCGCTCCGAAGACCGGCTGGTTGAACAAATTAGAGGTCCTTTGAAGAGAATCTCGCAGGCCCAGGGTCACGTGCGGAGACAAACGGTACTCTCCGCCGATATATAGGTTATGGTCCTGCGAATTGTATGACGTCAAATTGTTATAAAAAGTGAACCCAGGCATATAGGCGAGCCGCCAGTGAAACCGGGGCCAACTCTGGTCTATCTCAATCGAAGGCCAAATGGAATAGCTCCAATCGGCTACTGTGCTGCCATTTGGTGCCGTAAGCACATCGTCGTCGTGGTTCGCTTGAAACGTAATTCCGCCCTTCAAGTAGTTGCTGCGCTCATCCGTGGCAAACGCCAGAGAGTAGCTGGTTCCAGCAACGGGAGGTGGTACCAATAAAGCTCCCTGGTTGTCTCCGCGATCGGAAAGCACTGGCGCGGCTCCTGCCGCTGGTGCGCCAGACTGGGCATACGCCACATTCATACCCGAAACCAACAAGGCGGTGAAAAACTGCAATAAAAGTATCTTTCGCATGCTTTTCTACGGCACCACAATCGTGTCGTGAGATTGCAGCTTGATGTTCTGTTCAGCGTGCACGCCCTTGATCACGTCCTTGTAATTGAATGGAATCCGCTGCTCGCCGCCATTGGCATCGCGGCGTAAAACATAAATGGATTTCTGTTTGGCAAAATCGCGGAAACCGCCAGCCACCGCAATGGCGTCCAGTACAGTGCTTGCGCCGCTCAAGGGATAAGTTCCCGGTTTGTTGACTTCGCCCAAAATATTGAAGTTCTGACTCTTAATCTCTGTGACGATAACGGTCACAACTGGCTCAGCGATGAAATTCTTGAGCTTTTCGGCGATGGCTGTTTCGACTTGATGAGGAGTTTGTCCACGGGCCTGGATTTCACCAGCCAAGGGCAGAGAAATCTTTCCATCCGAGCGCACGGGAAGAGTGCGCGAGACGTCGGGTTCTTTCCATACATTGATGCTGAGCACGTCGTCATCGCCGATGATATAGCTGTCATCATGTGCCGATGGAGTTGCCACTGGGCTCAGGCTCGGCGGATTCGCATTGCCGGATGACTGCGCCAACGAGCCGCTCGTCATTCCGCCGAGCAATAGAACGATAGCGAGAGCCTGTTTGAACACGGCAAAATTTGCCTTGCTTGAAGATGTCATTCCCATTTTGGTCATTATTCAGCCCTCTCATCCCGTTTCATACTTTGGCGCATGATCATGGGTACTGGGGGTGGGGTCATCGCATACGACTGAATTTTATAGAGTAATGTCCGGTAGCTGATGCGTAGCAAACGGGCTGCCGCTTTGCGATTCCAGTGAGTTTCTTCGAGTGCATTGGCGATGGCGTTTCGCTCCGTCTCGCCCTTGATGTCCCGCACCAGCGACTTCAAACCATCGGCTTGCGTCCCTTGCATTCCACCTTCGGCAACATGCCAGCTCAGATCGGAATGGGAATCGTCTGTTTGCGTGGCCGAGTGCTTCTTCAATTCCCACAAGGCCAGTTCTTCATCGCCGACAACCAGATAACGTTTGGCAAAATCCCGCAGTTCGCTCACATTCCCACGCCAGGGATGCGACTGGCAGGCCTGCAACAGCGCCGGCGAGAGTGTGCGTCCGGGAATTCCATATTGTTTGGCCATACGGCTCATGAAATATCCCAACAAGAGCGGAATGCCCTCACGGCAGTGCCGCAAGGGAGGAACCTGCACGCTGAAGGCGCTCAGGCGATAGTAGAGATCACGGCGCAAACGTCCCTGTGCGACGGCGGCTTCTGCATCAGGACTCGCCGCCGCTAAAATTCGCGCTTCTACGCGAACGCGGCCGTTTCCATGGGCACGAATGTGCGCCCGCGTAAAACTCTTTTCCTGCATCACTTGCAGAAGCCGGGCTTGCAATGCCGGCGGCATGGCGCTGACGTCTTCCAGATATACGACTCCCTTTTCCGCAAGCTCCAGCTTTCCCGGATGTCCATTTTCCGGTCCAAACAATTCCGCTTCCAGCAAATCGCCGGGATACGCGGCGCAATCAATCTTGATAAAAGGAAATCCTGATCGCATAGACAACTGATGAATCAGGCGCGCCGTACACTCTTTCCCGCTACCAGCTTCGCCCACAATCAACAGCGGAGCGTCCACCTGGGCC
This sequence comes from Terriglobia bacterium, assembly GCA_021325035.1. Lineage (GTDB taxonomy): Bacteria > Acidobacteriota > Terriglobia > Terriglobales > Acidobacteriaceae > JAJPHW01. The sequence goes on along the minus strand of JAJPHW010000032.1, from coordinate 42,311 downwards.
AGTGATTCAGCATGAACACGCAGTTTTTGCATGGCTGGCGTGGCGCAAACAAAAAACAAATCTTCTCCAAAACGCTCTATGGCCTCGCAAATGAGTTCAGGCATGGGAGCGGAATTGAGCACGGACGGCTTTGAAGGATGGTCTTGCGAAAGCATAGACTCCAGGTCTGTCATCCGCAGTGGGTGCCGTAAGCATGCGCGCGCTCCCAATCGCAGGGCTTCGGTTTCGACCCAGTGATCGTGAGAGTTTGCGATCAAAACAACCGATAGAGTTGGGCTTGCATACCGCAGCCAACGCAGTGTGTGCAAAGCATCTGCATAGTCGTGTAAGTCTAACAATACAAGGTCAAAACTGCCGGTTTTAGTCTGTTCCAAAGCTTCCCAGGCACTTGCCACCGCTTCACACTGCCAAGCGCGCGCGCGAGCCAAATCCCAAATCGGACGCACATCCGACGGCTGCGTGCTGACAATCAGCAGTCGCCCCACTTCCATCGGCTTGTCCATCACGGAATTAGCTTTTGTTGCCATTTGAGTTTTCCACAATCACGAGTTCACAGCGCGTTAGTAAACACGATTGCAAGCAGCTTTACAAAATTAAGTCTAATGATTGCAATTATTTGCGATGGTTACGATTAAGAGTCTATTCGTAGCTCCGCCCTCTGAGTTTTCTTGTAGGAGAAAAAACCTAAAACTCACAGAAGACAGACAGCTGTATGGCTGGGGGCTATGCCAGGCAGGGGGGAGTCATCAAAATATGGGTGGGGAGTACCCAAGTGACTGTGTAAACAGTATTGGAACGTGCAAACGCTTGCAAGAGGTATATACTATCAGGGAATTATTAGCCTATTTTTATGGTATTTATATCTACATGAATAAGTACTAATGTACTAGAGAATATAGGATGTTTGGGGAATTCGAGCGGGATCACACTTCTATTAGCGTTATTGTCGCGGATAGCAGCCGCATCCATACCCAGCTATTGTCGGATGCTTTAGGCCGCGATCCTGGGTTTCAGGTTATTGCCGCGCACGGAGCAGACGATCTCGAAGCAAAAGTCTCCGATGGAGCACAGCGGGTTGCCGTTGTTAGTTCGTACCTCGATGAGGAAGCTTCCCGAGGATGCGTGCTAATCCGTAAGTTGAGTTTTGCATGGCCAAAGATTCGCTTCGTTTTACTGCTGGATTCGATTAAGCGCGAATCTGTCTTAGAAGCATTTGCCGCGGGGGCACGAGGCATCTTCCACCGTCAAGAACCACTGGAAACGCTTAGCCACTGCATTCGCCAAGTCCACAATGGGCAAATTTGGGCCAATTCGGAACAGATGTCTTACGCTGTGGAAGCCCTGGCAGCCGCGCCACAAGTTCGAGCGGTAAATGCTCAAGGCGTGGAATTGCTCTCCAAGCGCGAGCGTGAAGTGGTGACTAATCTCGCAGCCGGACTCAGTAACCGCGAGATCGGCGAACGCCTGGGACTCAGCCAGCACACGATTAAAAACTATTTGTTGCGCATCTTCGACAAACTGGGTGTGTCCACGCGAGTTGAACTTCTTTCTCTAACGCTAACGCAGCATGCCCAGCGATTACCGGTCCAATCGTTTGTGGCTGACTTGTTGGATGAAGAAGGAGATGAAACCAATGTGGATATCAATGCTTATCGCCAGGCCGCCGAACATGGATTGACTCGCGCCCAGCTGAAAATGGCGGAAGCCTGCCTGCGAGGAACCGGAGATAAAGACGCCATCTCAGCCTATATGTGGTATTTACTCGCAGAGAAAAGTAATTTGAATACGCGTGACAAAATCATCGCGGATAAGCGAAAGTTGGCAGAAACCCTGACCACCGACCAAATTCTTGAAGCACAGAAACTGGCCGGCGAGAAACGCGAAGCCAGCACCAGCTCTTCTTCATCCATCAAAGCGCAGGCCGCGCATAGCTCTGATGGCACTCCCGCAAAATAGATTCTGCTTTAGCTTAACTACCACCCAAGAGAGAATCGCCGATGGCAACTCCGTCGTTCGATGCAGTGATAGCCTGAATAAGCATGACTGTACTGGAATTCACGGCGCTGGTCTCGCTTGGCTCGATGATAGCCGGGTTGATTGGCGCATTGACCGGATTGGGCGGCGGGGTCGTGCTGGTTCCCCTGCTCACGATTTTTTTCCACGTGGATATCCGCTATGCGATAGGGGCATCTCTTGTATCAGTCATCGCAACTTCGTCGGGAGCAGCGGCAGCTTATGTGCGGGAGGGATTCTCCAACATCCGCATTGGCATGTTTTTAGAAATTGCAACCACGCTCGGAGCGCTTTCGGGAGCGTTTTTGGCAACGATGGTGCCGGTGCATGCGCTGGCATTTATTTTTGGAGTGGTTCTTTTGTATTCTGCGTGGCTATCTCGCAAACCACGTCCACCTGAAGACCGCGCAGTCGCCCCGGACATGCTTGCTTCTAAGCTGCGGCTGCACGGCAGCTTCCCCGACACAACTGGTATGCGGGAGTACAACGTCCGCGGGGTGCCGGCCGGATTCAGTCTCATGTTCGGCGCCGGAGCATTGTCCGGATTACTCGGTATCGGATCAGGTGCAGTGAAAGTCCTGGCGATGGACCAGGCGATGAAAATTCCCTTTAAAGTTTCCACCACAACCAGCAACTTTATGATCGGCGTTACGGCGGCGGCGAGCGCGGGAGTTTATCTGCATCGGGGATATATTGATCCCGGTCTATCCATGCCGGTGATGCTCGGCGTCTTGCTTGGGTCTTTGCTGGGCGCACGACTTCTGGTGAAAACGAAAACCAAATGGTTGCGGCTGGTTTTTAGCGGGGTCATCGTGTTACTGGGCTTACAAATGATCTTTAACGGAATTGCCGGAAGAATTTAGACCATGTTTGAGACCCGATGGACCGATCAAAGGATGGAAAACATCGTTGGAGGGTTGCTGCGGACTGGTGTGTCTTCTGCGGCGATTGTAGTTCTCGGCGGAGGTGTGCTTTTTTTGATACGTCACGGGCTGACTGCTGTTCAGTATGGCGTCTTTCATGGCGAACCCGCACCGCTTAAGAGCATGCACGGAGCAATTGCCCTGGCGTTTTCTGGCCATGCGCAGGGCATTATTCAGACGGGATTACTTCTGCTAATCGCAACCCCTGTAGCGCGGGTTGCATTTTGCATTTGGGGATTTGCCCGCGAAAGGGACTACCTTTACGTATGTTTCAGCGCGCTAGTACTAGCTATCCTGGTATTTAGTCTACTTTCTGGTTCCCACTAACGGGCTACCGAATAGCCCATCCGGGCCATTCCCGATAATCGAAGTTCCCTATAACTTAGCAATTGAGCAGACTTCGGGGGAGGGCTGTTCGACTGAACGCCTCGTGACTCACGTCCGGGGCGTTTTGTTTTGGGAAGAATAAACAACAAAATCTAGAAGCTGATACGGCCGGAGAGTTGAATGATCCGCGGGTCGGCGGTATTGAGAATTCTCCCAAAGGTCGGGCTGGTGATGTTCGTGTCGGGATTGGAAAATTCAGCCCTGTTTTCCAGATTGAAAATATCAGCGCGCAGTTCCATCCGGACTTTTTCGGTGATGGGGGTACTCTTCGCGAAAGCGAGGTTGATGTTGAATCGCGCTGGCCCGCGTAAGTAATTGCGCGGAAGCGTACCGTATGTGCGTACAGCGGGACCATTGACTGCCTGCGTGTCGTTGGGAAAGATGCTGGAGTTGGGAACGCAGGTTGTCGGACTGGCAGGGCACTGAGTATTACTGAAGCTCCCGGGGTTGAACCAGAAGTGGCCCGTATCGGATCCGCTATCCTGCGAAGATAAAGTTTGCACCTGCTTCGGATTTTCGATGGTGATCGGACCGGTCAGATTTGCGTGGACCAAACCCGGATCTCCCGCACCTGATGGCCCCGGACTTGTGAAATCAAAAACACTGGGGAGATTAGCGAATACATCCAAAGGAAATCCACCTCGCCAGGTGATGATTGGAAAAACACTCCAGCCCTGCGTCAAGCGCTGTGTAACGTGAGGGAGAGCCCGATCGAAGGGTAGTTCCCATCCGCCACTGAAAACGACCCGCTGGCGTACATCCATATCCGCGGAAGCACGGAATAATCCTGGTTGATACGCAGGAACAATGGCATTGCGGTTCTCGAAACCAGATGCATTATCAATGTTGTGAGAATACGTATAGGCAAGCGTAAAGTATGAGTGGCCGAAAATACCGCCCCGGGAAATTTGCTTTTGCAAGCTAGCCAACAGGCTGTTGTAATTCGCGTTGCTGGCGTTCTTGAATTCTTCGAGCACGCCATAGCACAGCAAAGTTTCATTGACGCCGCATACACTACCCGCTGGCGTCACATTGAGCACACGATTGAAGGTTCCAAGATCGAATGGATTTACATCCGTCACGGCGGTCAAGCCGTGCGAACTGCTACCCGCATAACCTACTTCCGCGACCATATCCGCTGGGAGTTGGCGTTGTACGGTGAAGTGATATTGGTAGGTGTAAGGCGCCCTTAAATGTGGATCGACCACATAGGTTCCACCTGATCCCCCAATCGGCAAGTACCCCTCCGATGCAAAATTAAAATTGGAAGACGGAGAGCCAGAAGGAAACGGGTTTATCGTTCCGGTAGCCACAAAGGGCTGACTCAAGTAGTTCAACGCTGATGTGCCACTGACCGGCGGCGAGAAAGCGAGATTTGCGCTGGCATCAAACGGCGGTGCACCGTTGAATTGCAGATTGTCCTCCGCTTTCAGAATGTCATAAAAAACTCCAGCAGCTGCCCGCACGCTGATTTTACCGCTGCCAGTCGGGTCCCAAGCAAAACCTATGCGAGGCGCGAAATTGTTGCGGTCGGGAAAATTTACACCGTCTGGCGCTCCGGCATCTCCGGGGAAAACCATGCCGGGAGGCGCATTCACAAAACGCGTGGACTGAAGTCCGGGAATCACCGAAAAAGTGCGGCCTAGTGTATCCCGCTTAGGGGTTGAATATTCATAGCGGAGACCCAAATCAAGGACCAGGTTTCTCCGAACACGCCAGCTATCCTGGGCAAAGCCATAGCTGAATTTACTACGCACGTTGGAAGGCGCGGCCGCGCCTTGAAAATAGTCGAAGGGAATGCCCAGCAGAAAATCAGCAAAGGAGTTTTGCGAACCGATTCCGCCAAGCCCAACAAAGAAGTACTGCCCGTTATTGTAGAAAGCAAAAAATGTGTTGTTTTGGTAGGCGGAAAAACCTCCTCCAAATTTCCAACTATGATTTCCGCGAATCCAAGTTAGCGTATCGGAATAAGAAAAGGTGTTATCCGTAATTTTTTGCGGCCCGCCAGTTCCGAAACCAATACTCAGACCATTATCAAAACCCAGGTTTGTGGGGCCGGTGGATAAATCGGGTGTAATCCCAATTCCCAAATCCGACGGGGTAGGCAAAGTTTTTGCGGGATTTCCTGCGAGATTATGAGAGCGCTCCATCGTCACTTTCGCTTCATCGATCACATTTGGCGAAAAAATGTGGGTGAAAGCGAGATTCAACACGTAATCTCTAAAGTCGGAGTTGTCAGGGTACCCGCTCACCGTTGCGTAGTCGAAGGGTGTAATTTCGTGAGAGCTGTCCCAGCCGAGCGTCACCCCAAGCTTGTTTTTGCTGTTCAAATCGAAATCGAACTTGCCAGTTAACTCATTGCTGTTAAGAGTCAGGTTCTCCTGCGAATTAAGCAAACCATTTGGAGATGTAGGAATTAGATTGGCGGCAATATATTTCTGCGCTACCGGATCAATGGAAGAAGGAGCGATGATTGCCTGCGCGGCTTTCGCCGGATCGGGCTGGAAATAAGGGTTCTGCTGAAGAAATGCGGCCACATTCGGATCCGGGCCGCCATTGGGGCCGGATTGTGAGAAGTTTCCCTGAAGTTCAGCGGGGGTAAATGTGGCCGCATCATGGATGGTTAAATCTTGAATTTGCCGCTGACCTTGATAACCAAGGAAGAAGAAGAAACGATTTTTCCCATCCACAACTTTGGGAACGAAGAGCGGCCCACCGAAAGTTCCGCCGAATTGATTGCGCTTCAGATCATCGCGGGGCAAGCCGTTGTCTATATTGAAGTAGCTATTGGCGTCGAGCGCGTCATTGCGTAGAAAATCGAATGCCGATCCATGAAACTGGTTTGTGCCCGAGCGCGTCGCGACGCTGATCACTCCGCCCGCATTCCGGCCGTATTCCGCCGGATAATTCGTGGTTAAGATGCGAAACTCGGCAACCGTATCCGGATTGGGAACGTAAACAGCGTGGTTGTCAATTAAGTCGTTGTTCAGACCGCCATCCAGCAGATAAGCAACCGAGTCGCTACGGCCGCCCGCGATATTGAAATTGCCAACTCCATTGCGGGAGAAGTCCGAATCAGTAGGAGTTACTCCCGGTTGCAATAACGCAAGATCACGGATATCACGCCCATTCAGCGGCGCATTGCGGACAACATCGCCGGTTACAACTGCGCCTAATGCGGGGCTTACGGTTTCAACTTGTTGGGAATTCGCTGAAACTTCGACTTGAACCGGAGCCGCTCCAACGCGCAATTCAATGTTCACTCCACGGTCTTCGCCAACATGCAAAATCAAATCTCGAAATTCTGAAACAGCGAAACCAGCCTTTTGCGCGGTCAGCAAATATCGTCCGGGTTGAAGAAATGGAATATTAAAGTTCCCGCTGGGGTTGGTGGCCGCTTCCCGCTTGAGACCCTGATCGAGGTTCAGGAGAGTAATTTTAACGTCGGCGACGACTCCTCCGTTTTGGTCGGAAACCACTCCCTCCACTGAGGCTCGCTGACTAAATGCAATCGAGCAAAATGCGAAACAGATCGCAACGATCGAACCCCAGTATTGGATACGGGTCAAGAGAGTCGCTCGCCAGGTTTCCACGCACTCCGAACAGTGGGAGCCGAGGCAAGGGGAAATTGCAGGACAAATAACACATTGGGATTATAGTACTGGCCGGGAAAAATCTGACGATCTCCGGGAGAGAAAACCAACAGAGTCAACCCCTGCCGTGTTGGATTAAGAGCCCATCCGGCGCGCGACAGCGAGTAGCCGCGAAAGGTTTGCGTCCGCATGCGCGGCCTGACGAGAATCGGCGAAGAGTGCCTTTACCAGTTCGTTCTGCGTCTGGGCGAGAGCAACCAGCGTGTCGGAATCCATAACATCGGAGACTCCAGAGCTGGCAAGCGGAGTCGTAGAACCAGCCAGAGGAACCAGCATTTCTGATTCACGCTTGGCGAGGGTGGCGATCCAACGACGGTGGTCCTGCCGCATCTCGTCAATTTCGTGCAACTCGGCTGAAGACAAGCCGGCAGTTCGCGCTGTTGAAAATTCTCCATCGAGGCGTTTCAAGGCCCAGGCATGCAAGAAGGTCTGGCGGGCAATCGTTACCACTTCATTTGAAAACACAGCCACTTGCTTGTCAGCATCTTCGCGCGAAACTCCGGGCTGGGAAAAATGCTGATTCAAACGTTCGTACAGCGGCGATTGACCGCTGGAAAGATCAGCCAAGGTCGCGTCCTGATCTCCGCTTAAATTTGCCGGGACCTTCTCAGCAAATTGTTCGGGAGGATTGTAGAGGTCCGATCCGCTCTTGATTTCGCGAGGCAGATAGATCTCGACGCGGACATCATGAGCAATAGGGACCAAAGTGCGAATAATGGCTTCGCGCCGGGCATTGCTATCCACCAGCCCTTGAACCAATAACGAGCCGTCGGACATAGGGAAGATGTAAATTTCTTCACCCAGACACGCGTCTGCTTTATGCAAAGCATTGGAAACAGCCACTTCTTCCGCGCTGGCACGCGTCTGTGAATAGGAAAGAGGAGTTGGCCTGCTCAAAGCGGGCAATTTTCGTCGATCGGATGTCGTGTCGGTCGTCGTAGTCGCAGCCAGAGGAGCAAATAGCTCGGCTATTTCCGGAGTGCGTGGCTCGAGTGAGAAAGCGGTGCGGGTGAAGCGATATTCACGCTGCTCATCCTGGCTATTCGTTAAAAAGCTGATGCTTGTGGGTGCATAATCGCTGGGATCCACTTGCAGCAATGCTTCCGCAATACCTTCAGGGTTCGCGCCAAACTGATAACTTACGTCCAAAACACCATCTTCTTTTTTAGCCGATGGAGCCGTTCCTTGTGCCGCTCCCAAACGATGGAACTCTTCCGTGGAAATATCAGGCACCCAATGCTGCGACCGCACGTATTGCGCGAACCCTTCATCCTCAGGTGACAACAGAATGCCGAGCAAATCCTGATTGGGGTTTCCCTGGTTATCGCTGACAATTTCACTCTTGGATTGTCCCGATACCCCTTGCGCCTGGATGTACATTTCGGGCTGCGCAGAGTCGCGCAGGATGGTGACGGTGCCAAGTTGCTTTACTACTTTACCGCCGGGGTTCTTGCGGTCTATCCGCTCGACACGCAAGGAAGTACGGCTCACTTGCCCCGCTGCTGGAGAATGAGAAGATTCATACTTGCTGGCCCGTGCGAGCACCGTATCGGCAGAGACACGCGTGTTCAACACATCCGTGAACATGACTACCAGCATAGTCACAACAAGCACGGCAGCCGTAATGGCTTGACGGGGGCGAACCAGATAACCAACGGCATGCATAGTATGCGCCCATAATGACGCTAGACGGTCTTTGAAGGGAACCGGTTGCTCATCCAGCGAACTGGCATGGCGGGAAAGCCGCTGACGGAACTGCTCCACACGGGTTTCGGAAAAAGCAGGTTCTTCCGGAAGAAGGGTCATACGGACATCGAGAAAAGCCTCAATGCTGCATTGCACTTCGCTCAGCAGGCTACGGCATGTCCAGCAACTTTCCAGATGGTCGCGGGCCGACTCACGCTCTGTACGCGGCAGTTCGCCGTCGAGATAAGCAATGACCTGCGTTTCATTTAAATGGGCAGATCCGGAAAATGCACCCTTGCGCGAAATCTTCATGATTGTTTTGCGCTCCGCACTTTCTTCAGTCCCCGCACCAAATAAACGCTTACCGATTTGTGGCTAATTCCCAACACTTCTCCTACTTCCTGATAACTCAATCCTTCGGCCCGCAAGGTCAAACATTGCCGTTCGCGATCATTCAGCAGGGCCATGCAATCGGCCACTTTTTGCTGCTGGATCAGTTCGTTCTCGGCGGAAGTCGTGCGCTCCGCCATCGTGCGTTCGGCGACCCAGCCAGCCACCGCTGAGTCGTGTGCTCCACGGCGGCGAATGTGGTCAATCGCGAGGTTGTGCACAACGCGGTAGAGCCAGCTCCGTACATTCAATATTTTTGCGTTGCGCTTCAGGTGATCAAACAACTTGAGGAACGCTACCTGCACCAAATCTTCACTGTCGCCCGTCGAACCCACAACCTGGTAGGCGTATCCAATGAGGGAGGGTCGCATGCTGGCATACAACTCAACCAGGGTCTCTTCCAGTTCCTGGCTTTTCCTTTGGTCCCCGGTTTGTTCGAACCCGAACACTCGCGAGAGGTTCAGGACAGCTTCGCGCTCCATCTTCGCCTTATCGGAACTGTTTGGCCCTATTCGCACATTGCGCCTCTAGGAGGTCGCAACATTATAAGACGAACTGCCTCAATCGGAGGCTAACAAATGAAACGAATGTACTTTGAATATTCTTCGTATCCTATTGATTTATAGTTACTTATTTGGCAAAACAGCGATCTGGATGGGTGTTCTTCAACGACAAGTTAGCGATAGGCAGGGTCTGGCGGTTCCTGGCGGTCATAGTCACGGCCGTACTTATTCTTGTGCGCGGTGGTTTCACCGCTCGCCGACATGCGAATTTCACCCAAAGAATGATTGTTCTCTGAAATCGTAATATCACGAGTTTCTGACTGAAGAGCCTCAGGTAGGGCGTGTTCGCTCCAAACATGCGCGGTATAGCGCCCGGGAGGAACGTGCGCAATCGTAAAATTGCCGTCGCGATCGGATTTCGCATAGTAAGGAGTTTTCACCGCGATCACCACTGCGCTCATTTGTGGATGGATGTTGCAAAAAATATAGCTAATACCCTGCCGGTCGAAATGGACAATCCGGGATTCGCCAGCTTCATAAAGACCGAGATCGAAACGCTTTCCGTCGAACAAAGAAAAAACATTGTGGAACCAGGGGTCGCGGTTAGGAAACCTGACCGCCGCACCCACCGGAACAACTAATACATGGGGCTCGAAGCTTTTATTCTTTTGCACCAACTGAAGAGGCGGGTGGTCGTCGGTTTTTGCCGGAGGATCATTTTCTAGCGGCGTTAAAGGAGTCAGCCACACCACTGAATTTGATTGGTCATGCAGTCGGACCTTGCCGTTCTGATTGAGTTCGATACGCCCGGTTACGGTGAGGTCTTGCGCCAGACAAGTCGGTGCCAGCAATAGAAACACCGAGATACACCGACTCAATCTTCGTAATTGCTGTGCGCGGCTCAGAATAAAACTCCCATGATGAGATTAAACTGGCTCGCACTGTAGTCGAATGGGAAAATCGAGTACGTTTTCAAATAGTGATATTCGGCAGAAAATAGAAGATCGCTTTTCGGCCTATAAATTACGTTGGCGATGGTGCCCTGGTTACGTCCTAGATAAACGCCATAGACACCGCCATTTGGAAAATAGCGCAGGTCAGCAGCAAACGGATTATCTTCCCCATAAGCCGCATTGAACTCGAGCGTGGAGCGCGGCTGAAATTTGAGTTGTATCCACCCGCCGGTCGAGTTCACGGGATAAACCATGCTGGATGGTTGTGCCAGATCGCCGCTGGCAACAATACTTGTGCCTAGCCCCCCGCTCAATCCCCCAACTGCTTTGCCGCGATAGAACTTGCCGGAAAGCGCAAACATGCGGTGCAACGGAAAATTGAAGTCAGTCATAGCTGCCCAACCATCTACATTGCGGCTGAAACCATAATTCTGCCGTCCATAATATGCGCCGCCCCCGATTACAAACGGCTGCCCAAAAATTGTTTTCGTCCATGCCAGTCTCGTCGCATAAGCAGGCTGGCGGGAAGACTCCCCGGGATCCGGAGACCGATAAGTCGAGTTGGACGGGATACTCCCACTCAAATTGTCGAGAATACCGGCCTGCGCTACCAAAGTTGAATCATCGGCCAGAGCAAAACGATGTTCAATCCGGGCTTGGGGTGTCCAACTCCATAAATTGCCCGCATAGGCGAGCGTAGGAATTGATTGAGCGGCAAAGGATGTAGGCGAATTTGGTGAAAAGAACAATGCGTCCTGACCAACCACCACGGAAGTATTGGTCCAATCCAATCTTGCCGTACCTGTTCGCAGCCATGCCAAACCGTAGTTTGTGCCATTCGGAACCCCACTAAACCCTCCGCCAAAATCAAACCGGATGTCAGCGCTTGTACGTGCTCCGGCAAAAGTCGGCCCAGTCACGGCAAAACCCAACTGTGATTGCCGTAGGCTCGCTCCGAAACTTCCACCTGACGTTCCTGGGGGCGTGTACATCGCGAGGCTGGGGATATCGATATTGTCCACAGTACCTATATTGCTGAATAGATTGAAGAGGACGATTCCGGAAAAGCGAACACGGTATTTCGACCAGCTCTCAACTTTGGTCTGATATTGATCATCTATCTTGCCGGAGAGGAGCTGATACTCTTCATCGAGGCGAGCTTTGCGATCATCGTCTTTTCCACTCTGAGCGCTGCGATCACTATCAGCGACCAGATGCACGGATGATCCATCTGCCGTTGATGAATTGTCCGCCGTCTGCTGAGACCGCGTCGCATCGAGTTCCTGTTTCAACTCGATGGTTTCCTGACGATATTGCGCCGCTTCCGATTGCATGGTTTGTACCGTCTTGCGTAGTTCTTGCACCTGTTCTTGAAGTTGTCGCACTGTATCCGTAAGCGCCTCATTGCTATTGCTGGCGCTTGGTGTTTGTGAAACTTGTGCGGTCGAACTCAGAACAAAACTCAGCATCAGAGCAAAATAAAACCACATCCGCGGATAAACGGAAATCCAGCGCATAGAAATCTCCCCACTTCAAGTTCGTTACGGGTTGGGCGGTCCGTACTGCGCCGCCGACAGAAAATAACCCAAGCGGGTAAATTGTACCTGCAATCTCAGCCGCTCACGGAAAGAGCCTTCTCCGCAGGAAAATGCAGCGGCAGTTTCAGCTTGAACACCGTGCCTGCGCTCGACGTACTTTCCACGATAATTTCGCCGCCGTGGTCTTGCACGATTTTTTGCACGACAGTCAGGCCCAATCCAGTGCCGTTTTCTTTGTCACAACTAACGAATGGCTCAAAAAGGGTGTTCCGTACGGATTCTGAGATGCCATGCCCGTTGTCGGCAATTTGAACCTCTATACTGTCGGCAATTTGACACAAGTGGACAACAATTCGACCTCCTTGCCGTGGCACTGCCTCGCAGGCATTCAACAATAAATTCTGGAACACGCGTTCTAATCGTTTCGCGTCAAACCAGCCCTCGCCGCTGGCCTCGCAGATCAAATCGATTTGGACATCGTGGAAATCAGGATGCGCCTTTACCACCTGAACCATGCGTTGCAGAATTTGCTGCACGCTGCCGAAAGCGGGACGCAGTGATTCTCGGGTGCGCGAAAATTCGAGGAGCGCTTCAATCAAATCCGTCATTTGATTCACCGCGACCCGCACTTCCTGATACAACTCCTCTCTCTGTGCCGACGTCAGATCGCTCTCGCAGAGAAATTCAGCGTTGGCCACAATGGCGGCAAGAGAATGGCGCAAATCATGGGAAATAGAGCTGGCCATGCGCCCAATCGTTGCGAGCCGCTCCGCGTCCATCAATTCGCGCTGGGTTTTTTGCAGGCTTCGCCTCATGCCATCAAAAGCAACGGTCACTTCCGCTACTTCATCATGTCCATGCGGCGCGAGCGGATAAGAGAAATTGCCCTGTTCCAGCGCGCGCACACCTGCGACTAGCCGCTCCAGCGGCCGGGTAAAAGTTTTGGAAATTAGGAACACGACAAGGCTGCCACCGAGAACTGCGACCAACCCGAGAGCTAAAAGCTCGTGGTTAAGATTGTTGAGGAATTGTGTTTCTTGGTCGAGAGACTTCAGTACGGTAAGATGCACTGCACCCACAAATTCCGGCGACAAATCTACTGAAGTCGCGAGATAGCTTTCATCCCCAAGACGAATCTGGCCGGGTTGATCAGACAATAGACCCAGAAATCCCGAAGCCAGCAATTCATTCTGACGAGGGGCAGGCAATGTGCTGGTCACAATTTTTCCTTGATATGTGAAAGCAACCTGGCTTGCGGAAACCCGGCTTATCTCTTCCGCGATCCGGTTATTCACTTCGTAACCGAGGGCGAGATAGCCGAGTTGGCGCTCGTCGGACGGATCACCGAAATAAATCGGTTGTACGAAGACTTCGTAGAGATGCCCGTTTTCGTACCACCAATGGCGCGATTCATTGGGGCGCAGCGATTGGGTCAAAAAATCGTGTACTGCATCGGGCGTTAGACCCGGAGCGCTGGCATGTAGCGCCATAATTTTCGCGGAAGGATCGGCCAGCACGAGGAGATCGGTCCGCGCCAAATGCCAGATACTCTGCGATGCATCCTGAATTGTAGAAGCGTCGCGCGTGGTCATGAGCGCACGTACATTTGGCAGATCAGCCAATAATTCTGCGGACTCCGAAAATGCGGCTTGGCGCTGTCGCTGGAAATTCTGAAAAGTCAGGACTGAGTTTTCCAAATCGCGAAAGATTTCCTGGCGAACTTTCTGCTGCACACTATGACGCACGACCAGTAATGTCGTCGCAGTGAGACTGAAGGTCACGAGCATGACCGTCAGCAGAAATTTAGTCTGTAATCGTAGAGAAGACATCGCCATGATATCCCTTGGCATTCAATGCGCGGGGGAACGCAAAATCTCGGCTTCGAACTCTGAATCTTTCAGCTTAAGGTACAAATTTATACCCGGCGCTGTGCACCGTACGAAAATGCTCCGGATTCGCCGGATCTTTCTCCAGCTTCTGACGCAACTTGAGAATGTGATTATCCACCGTACGCGTAGAGGGGTAATTCTGATATCCCCATACTTCGTTCAGTAACTCATCCCGCGATATCACCCGTTCCGCATTCTGCGTCATGAACTTCAGCACTTTAAATTCCTGCGCGGTCAACGAAATTAATTGACCCGCCTTCCGCAGTTCCATTTTGGCGAAATCCACGTTCACATCGCTGAAACTGAAAGTCTTGCTCGGCTTCGTCCGGCCCGAACGTCGCACGGCGGAACTCACTCGCGCCATCAGTTCCCGTGGACTGAACGGCTTGGTTACGTAATCGTCAGCGCCCAGTTCCAACAACAATACTTTGTCGGAAACATCCGTCTTGGCGCTCAAAATAATGATGGGCAAATGTGGCGCAGTTTGTTTGATCTCGCGGCAAACATCTGGCCCCGCCATCCCTGGAAGACGCAAGTCCAAAACCACGGCAGCGGGTTGCATGGTGCGAAAAGATTCGAGCCCTGCTAATCCATTCGAAGCAATATCTACAACGAAGCCCTCGGATTCAAACAAACGCTTGAGGGCCTTTTGCACCCGGCTGTCGTCTTCGATCACAAGTATTCGCTGCATCGCGGCCATTGTATATTCGCTGGTAACTTGATTTGTAGTGGTTAGCATGTCCCGCTCTCCGGGCCTGCCTTTCTGGCACAGGCCAGCATCACTAACCTATACCAAATAGACGACTTGACATCATGGATCAACGAAAAGTGACAATTAATTTACATCCCCGGGACAGGCTGGAGATGAATGAATACGAATGGCAATCTTTATGAGAGAGATTTCTCAGGCTCTGCAATGGCTGCTGCGAGATCTTGAAGAAAGAGAGCAGCTTGCGCGCCATCCACAACGCGATGATCGCTTGAGAGCGTCAGAGTCATCATAGAACGGATTTCCGGTCTCCCGCTTACGGCGACGACCCGGTCAGCAATGCTGCCAACCGCAAGAATCGCGGCTTGCGGGGGCGTAATGATGGCAATAAAAGCATCCACTTGATACATACCGAGGTTGCTGATTGTAAATGTGCCGCCGGAGATATCCACGGGACGAAGCTTGCCGGAACGAGCGCGTTCAGTCAGTTCAACGCGCTGGCTGGCAATAGCCGTGAGATCTTTCGCGTCAGCGTTTGAAATTACCGCAGCCACTACGCCGCCATTCACCGCCATTGCAATGGATACATTGATATCGGTGTTTTCGCGCACGCCGTCGCCGCTCCAACTGGCGTTCATTCTGGGATGCTTTCGCAGTGTTCGTGCTACCAAACCAACAAGAAGGTCTGTGTGCGTAAGCTTCGCTCCATTCTTTTTCTCTACATTCGCGCGCAAGTTCTCACGGGCTTTTACCAATGCACTTGCGTCAACTTCGCGGACCAGAAAGAAATGTGGAACAGTTGTCCACGCTTGCGTGGTGCGCTCGGCCATGATTCGCGAAACAGCGTTGGAAGCCGACGTCGTTGCTGTTGTGGTATTAGAAGATGTCGCGTTGCCAGCATCAATAGCAGCTTGAATATCTGACGCAAGGATTTCGCCTTCGGCGCCCGTCCCGCGCACACTTCCCAGGTCTATGCCATGCTCTTTCGCGAGTCGTCGAGCTTTGGGAGAAATCTTCGCAGTTCCAGTTGAAGATGCTGAAATGGGAGTGAGATTCTTTGTTGCTGGTATCGATTTCGATTCTGGAACGGGAGCAGATGAGGAACTTTCCTTCGGCGCAACCTCTCCCGGAGCAACCAACCATGCGATGGTTTTGCCTACCGCGACTACATCCCCTTCTTTTGCAGTGATGCCGGCGAGAAAGCCTTCGCCAAGAGCTTCGACTTCGAGCACAGCTTTATCAGTCTCGACTTCAAACAGAATTTCGTTCTTGGCGACCTTGTCACCTTCTTTCTTCCGCCAACTGACGAGCTTTCCAGTTTCCTGGCCCATTTCAAGGGCGGGCATCACAATACTGATTGCCATTTTTATCTCGTTCCCACTTTTTCAGTCTTAGCACTCTATGCGATCATTTCTTTCACATGCTTACTTGGCGTTGATTCGCTCTCGCGCGTAGTGGGCAGTGGTCCTTCGACGGTGACGTAATGCGCACCTGCGACCATCAATTTATCGGCAGGAAAACGGGTGATAACTTCGTGGCCGGTTTGAGTAACGACGATTTCTTCCTCAATGCGGGCCGCGCTCCATCCGTCGGTGGAAGGCCAGAAAGTTTCCAGCGCAAACACCATGCCGGGCTTGATTTCGGTTTCATGTTCGAATGAAACCAACCGGCTGATGACCGGTTTTTCCCATATCGCCAAACCGATGCCATGGCCGTACTGCAGCGCGAACGCTGCTTCTTCGTTGGGGAAACCGAAGTCAGTAGCCTTCGGCCAAACCGCCGCGATTTCTGCGGTCGTGCGACCAGGACGAACTAATTCAATCGCGGCGTCAAGATAATCTCGACAGCGCTTGTAGGCATCTACCATCGCGTGCGTGCCGTAGCCAATGGTGAAACAGCGGTAGTAGCAAGTGCGGTAGCCCATGTAGGAATGGAGAATGTCGTAATAGACAGGGTCGCCCGGCCGCAACACACGATCAGAAAATACGTGCGGGTGAGGATTGCAGCGCTCGCCGGAAATTGCGTTCACGGCTTCGACGTATTCTGAACCAAGATCGTAGAGAACTTTGCTCACCAAGCCAACAGCTTCGTTCTCTCGCATGCCCGGCTTCATGGCTCGATAAAGTTCGTCGTAAGCAGCGTCCACCATCATCGCAGAGTGTGTTAGTAGAGAAATTTCATCCTGCGTTTTGATCAGCCTCGCTTCCGACATCAATTGCTGCCCGTCAACAACCTCAATGCCTTCTTTTTGCAACGCGAACAGAACTGGAAGTTCAATGATGTCAATGCCGACCGGCTCTTTGTGCAGACCGCGCATCTCGAGTTCAACGCGAATTTTTTTCGCAACATCTTCGGCCCGTCCCATCTCGGGAGACATTGCCCCGCGCAACATGGAAATTCCTGGGCGCGAACGTTCGCCCAGCCAGGGACAATGCAGTTGATGATGCTTGGCCGCCGAACCAAAATCCCACAAAATGGGCTCGTCATTTTGAGGAAGCAGGGTGAAGCGGTTGGCTTTGTCTTGTGCCCATGTGCCGATGTGCGTGGCGGTCAGGTAACGCACGTTATTCATGTCAAAGCAGAGCAGAGCACCCATTTCCGATTCAGCCAGCAATGATTTTGCACGCGCCAAGCGCTCGCGCCGCAAACGATCAAAATCAATCCGCTGCTCCCAATCCACCGCCATCGAGCCGTACGTTTTTATTGCCATGACACGCCTCGCATTTTTCCTTGGTTAGAGTTTAGCTATCGGCAAAGCGCTTGCGCGGCTTCGAACACTGACTTCTCCGTCGGCACCGTGAGGTCTTCGAGCGGCGGTGAAAATGGGATCGGGACATGCATTGCGCCCATTCGCATCACTGGCTTGTCCAGATCGTAGAATGCACCCTGCGCAATCACCGCCGCAATTTCTGAGGTCACGCCGTAACGACCGTAGCCTTCATCAATCACAATTGCCCGCGAAGTTTTCTTCACCGAGTCAATCAAAGTTTTCTCGTCCAAGGGCCAGGTCGTTCGCGGATCAACCACTTCCGCGCTAATTCCTGCCTCAGCCAATAGTTCTGCTGCGCCCAACGCAATCTGCACCATGCTGCTTGTGCCTATCAAGGTGATGTCGTCGCCCTCGCGCTTGATGTCCGCCACTCCGAACGGAATCGTATATTCCTCCACAGGAACTGGCCCCTTGAGTTTGTGATGCATCATCTTGTCTTCGAAAAACACGACAGGATTGTCATCACGGATTGCTGTTTTAAGAAGTCCCTTTGCGTCGTATGGCGTCGAAGGCAAAACAACTTTCAGTCCGGGGACGTGGCTGAACCAGGCATGCAGCGATTGCGAATGTTGTGCAGCGGAGCGCCGGGTTGCCCCAAGGGTCGTTCGCATGACCATCGGCACTTTCCACTTTCCGCCGGACATATAGTGAACTTTTGCCGCTTGGTTCACCATCTGGTCCATGACTAGAGTGAGAAAATCGCCAAACATAATGTCAGCAATGGGACGCATGCCGGTCATTGCAGCGCCAACGGCAACGCCAGTAAACCCGGCTTCGGAGATTGGGGTATCAATCACCCGGTTCGTGCCGAATTCTTCCACCAATCCGGAGAGCACCTTGAATGGTGTGCCAGCCTCAGCGACATCTTCACCGAAAATACAGACGGTCGAGTCGCGGCGCATCTCTTCGGCGAGCGCCTCCCGCACAGCCTGCGCCAAGGTTAATTCCCGGGTTGCAATCATTTCAGGCATACACGTCCTGATCTACTTCTTCTGCGCCGGGATACGGCGCGTTCACGGCAAATTCAACCGCAGATTTCATTTGAGTTGCTACTTCCGTCTGGATCTTCTCCAAACTAGTCTGCTCGGCGATCTTTTCTGATATCAAATGCTCCGTGAATATCTTGATGGGATCGCGATCCGACTTCCAATGTTGCTCTTCGCTCTTCGCGCGATAGTAGTCGCGATTGATATCGCCTACGTGATGGCCAGTGTAGCGATACGTATCGCATAAAAGAAAAGCGGGGCCATCGCCTCTGCGCGCACGCTCAATCAATTCATTTGCAGTCGAGTACACAGCCCGCACATCCTGACCGTCCACTCTTTCGGCCCGCACTCCAAACGCCGTGGCGCGCTGCAAAATATCTCCAGCCGTGGTTTCTGAAAAATGTGTGTATTCGGTATAGAGATTGTTCTCGCAAACGTAAATTACCGGCAACTTCCAAAGCTGCGCCAGATTCATCTCTTCATAGACAACGCCCTGTCCCAACGCACCCTCACCGAAAAAGCAAACGGCCACACGACCGTTTCCGAGATGTTTGGATGAGAAGGCCGCACCGGTTGCGATTCCAACGCTGCCCGCGACAATGGCATTGGCTCCGAGATTGCCGGTATCGGGATCGGCAATATGCATGGATCCGCCTTTACCTTTGCAGTATCCAGCCCGCTTTCCTAGCAGTTCGGCAAACATACGGTCGGGCGCGGCGCCTTTGGCAAGACAATGTCCATGTCCGCGATGGGTACTCGTGATGTAATCGTCAGAACGTAACGCTTCACAAATTCCCACCGCAACCGCTTCTTCGCCAATATATAAATGCGCCAGCCCGGGCATAAGAGCGCGCGTGTAAAGCTCGTTCACCTGCTCTTCAAAAAGGCGGATGCTCACCATTTGGCGATACATCCGCAGCAATTTCTCTTTGCCGATGGCAGTTGTCATTTTGGAATTCCGGACATGCGTGCGAGCACATCAAAAACAACGGCAAAATCCTGTTTTTCCCAACCCATGCCACGAGCTGCGGTAAGAAATTCATTGGTGACTGCCGTCGTCGGAAGCGGGACATCGAGTTGTCGTCCCAATTCCATCGCGAGCAACATATCTTTCTGCATCATGTTGCAATCGAACCAGGCTTCCTCCGGTTGCTGAAGCACAAACGGCCCACGATACTGAATCATTGGCGATGCTACTGCACTGTGGATGAGCACATCCACCGCAGTTTCGCGCTTGATGCCGCTCTTCTCTGCCAGCAGCACACCCTCCGAAAA
Organism: Terriglobia bacterium; assembly: GCA_021325035.1. Classification (GTDB taxonomy): domain Bacteria; phylum Acidobacteriota; class Terriglobia; order Terriglobales; family Acidobacteriaceae; genus JAJPHW01. Next base: position 22,636 of record JAJPHW010000032.1, on the reverse strand, counting down.
CGCCAGCATCTGCACAGCTAGACTCAAATTCACCGCGATCTTCATGGAAAGCGCCAGCCCGTTATCTCCAACGTGCGTGACTTTCGGGCCGATGTCGAGCAGGAGCGGTTTGACCTTCTCGAACGTTTCCACTCGCCCACCGACCATTACCGACAACTTGCCTTCCTGCAAAGTGATGACGCTTCCGGAAACCGGAGCATCTACCATGTCTGCGCCTTTTTCGCGTACCTTCGCTGCGATCGCACGACTGAATGTCGGGCTGACTGTGCTGATATCCACAAAGATTTTGCCCGGCCCCATCACTGACAGCAGACCATCCGCTCCCTCAGCAATTGCACCCAGCGCAGCTGAGTTGGTGACCATGGCGAATGTCACATCCGCGGCTGCTGCCACTTCGCGCGGCGTGTCCGCCCATTTCATCCCTTTATTAATCAGCCATTGCGCCTTCGATTTGGTGCGGTTATACCCGGTAACCGAATGCCCTTTGTCGAGCAGGCGGCTCACCATCTGACTGCCCATCACGCCTAGACCGATAAAACCCAGCTTTGCCATTCGTCCTCTGTCTAGAAAATCTATTCGTTCGCCTTGAGATGCGTGTCGCCCATCTTCAATGCGACTTTCGAATCCTGACTTACCTGCTGAAGGTGCGCGCGCATCGCTTCGCGCGCCTTCGCTGCATCTCGCCGTTCAATGGCCTCAAGAATTTTTTTGTGGTGAATTTGTCCTCGCGCGGGGCCGCCTTCGACATTGAAAATGCGCATGCGCTGCTCGCGCAAAACACCCACGATGGAATCGATCAACGACAAAATGATTGCATTGTCGGCGGCTTCAGCAAGCAAAAGGTGAAAATCCAGATCGGCTTCAATAAAAGCTTCCGGATCGTTGCGGTGCCTATCCATGACGGCGTAAGCTTCGCGCAGCATGTCAATTTGCGAATCTTCGATGCGTGTCGCAGCTAGGGCGGCGATTTCTGGTTCCAGCATGGCGCGAACTTCCGCGAGTTGCATGGAGCCGTCAGGCTGGCCAATTTTGATCATGCGATCAAGAGACTGCCGAATGGACTGCGCGGTACCATCAGTGATGAATGTCCCGCGGCCCGAAAAAGCTTCGACCAATCCTTTCTCGCGTAGCGCCTTTACTGCCTCCCGCACGGCCGTGCGGCTGACTCCGAACTGTTGTGCCAGTTCCCGCTCTGCCGGCAACTGATCGCCGGGCTTAAGCGTTCCTTTCATGATGGAGTCTTCAATTTGTTGGACGATTTGTTCGTAAAGGCGGGAAGTTTGGATGGCAGTGTAGCCCGCAAAAGAGGGCGGCTTCGGCATAGTGCGGCTACTATACCACGCAGCATTTGCGGCCTTCCGACGATGCGGTTTGCTTTCCATGCTCATTGAATACTGACGGTTTTAATGTTCGTAAACTCGCGAATCCCGAATGGCCCCAGTTCCCTGCCGTGTCCGGATTGTTTGACACCGCCAAATGGAATCCGCGGATCGGAAGCGACCATGCGATTCACGAAAACCATGCCCGACTCAAGCTCGTTGATAAATTTTTCCTGTTCGCTCACATCATTTGTCCAGACACTGGCGCCCAAACCGAAGCGCGTGTCATTAGCAATTCGAATCGCCTCGTCCGCATCCTTCACGCGAAACACGCAGGCGACCGGGCCAAATAACTCTTCGTGATAAGCGGGAGCACTCTTGGGAATGTCAGTCAACACGGTCGGCGGATAAAAATTCCCCGGCCCGTCGAGTGGCGTTCCTCCGGTTAACACCCGCGCGCCAGCATCCACAGAGCTTTGCACGTCACGTTGCAAGTCTTTTACGGCGTCAGCCGTCGCCAGTGGTCCCAATTCAGTCGTTGGGTCAAATGGATCCCCAACTTTCAACGATTTCATTTTGCTTACAAAGCGTCGCTCGAACTCATCGGCGATGGCCTCCGCGACAATGAAACGCTTGGCCGCGATGCAAGACTGCCCGTTATTGGAGATGCGGGCTTTCACCCCGATGGCAACAGCTTCATCGAGGTTGGCGCTGGGCATGACAATAAAAGGATCGCTGCCGCCTAGTTCCAACACCATCTTCTTAATGTTTTTGGCTGCAGATGTGCCGACCTGAATTCCCGCTCCTTCACTTCCAGTTAAAGTTGCGGCAACAATCCGAGGATCCTTAAGAAGTCCATCCACCTTGTCAGAGCCAATCAACAAAGTCTGGAACACTCCTTCTTCGAAACCGGCTCGAAGAAATACATCTTCCAGTTTCAACGCACATTGAGGAACATTCGATGCATGCTTCAACAAGCCGACATTGCCTGCCATCAGCGCCGGTGCAATGAAGCGAACCGCTTGCCAGAATGGATAGTTCCAGGGCATCACCGCCAGGATCGGCCCAATCGGTTGATAGCGAACGTAACTCTTACTGGCTGTGGTTTCGACAATTTCATCCGCAAGGAATCTTTCGGCATTTTCAGCGTAATAACGGCAAGCCGAGGCGCACTTCACCGCTTCATCGACAGCAGATTGGTAGGTTTTGCCCATCTCCGTGGTCATCAGCCGCGCTAGTGATTCTTTTTCGCCTTCGAGAATTTGCGCAGCATTGACCATCCGCTTGGCACGCTCTGTAAATGAAAGCTTCCTGTGACGCGCATAGGCCGTCATCGCGCGTTGGAGTTTGTTTTCAATTTGTTGATCGGACAACGGCGTAAAGCTCTTAAGAAGCTCACCGGTCGCGGGGTTTGTTGTTGCAATCGCCATAATTCCAAGCCGCATACTTCACTACACTCGGATCCATCGGTAAAGTGGTCATACACCTATACCAATATCAAAACTGGATGTCAAGTTAAGTCCTTATTTATTATCGTAAAAATTATTTTCTTGACATTCGATTATGAATGGAGGTATAGCTGTCAGACCATATAATCCTTGCTGCGTATTTTCGTCTCTGGCATGCCTGATTCGCGATACGCAACAAGTGATTTCATCGGACTGGGTGAGGCTCACGCTTTCGCCCGCCGCGGTGAACATTTCGGGGCCGGGCCCGGGAGCCCGGCCCCGAAAATGTGACTCCTGAATTTATCTCGTTATTAAGGAGCTGTACGCGTGGAGCGACGATTCCGCATCTTGCTTGCCGCCTTTATCTGCCTAAATATCACTCTCGGTACAGCCTTTGGGCAAGAACGAACTCTCGACGAAATCAAGGTCGAAGCCGTTCACCGCGCCGAAAACGGCATGTACCCCCTTATCGGGTTGGATCCTGCCGATGTAAAAGAGGCATTTCAAAACATCCATACCACCGATAAAGACGAGTGGGCCACGGCCTTTATGGGTGTCGCGGATCGTTATATGGCCGAAGGCAAAGCGCTAGAAAAAACTGATCCGGTCAAGGCCAATGCGGACTTTATTCGCGCTTGGCGAATTTACTCTTTTGGCCGCTGGCCGATTCCGGTCTCGCCCAAGAAGCAGGAGTCGTATCACAAGGCGATTGAAGCTTTTCTCGCACACGCCCATTTCTGGGACCCACCCCTGGAAGTTGTTCACATACCTTTTGAAGGTAAAGAGATCATCGGGTATGTTCGCCTTCCGAAAGATGCAAAAGGCCCGGTTCCAATGGTGATTGCCGTCAATGGTTTGGACAGCCGTAAAGAAGATTTGACGGAAAGCTTCTCTGCAATTCTTCCCTTCGGAGTTGGTTTTATAGCGGTGGACGGTCCGGGCACCGGGCAGGCGCCGATTAAAGCGAGTGAAACCGCAGAGCGCATGTTGTCGCGGGTGATTGATTATCTGCAAACACGCCCTGAAGTAGATAAGAGCCGCATTGCATTCCATGGGGTGAGCTGGGGAGCGTACTGGGCCACCAAAATGGCGGTCGTGGAACGTGCGCGTTTGCGCGGCACCAGCGCGCAATCTCCCCCCATTGATACCTTTTTTCAGGAAGACTTCTTACGCCATTCGCTTTTAGGAAACCGCGAATATCTCTTCGACCAGGTTCCAGCATTGATGTCTATTTGCGAAGGCGTTAGCAACGTGGATGAGTTGGCCAAGTTTTTGCCCAAAATGTCATTGGTGAAACAAGGCATCCTCGGAAAACCAATGGCGCCGATGCTTGTGATAGCAGGCGTAAAAGATACGCAAGTTCCGATTTCCGACATTTATCTGCTTCTGAATAACGGCGATACCCCCAAAGACGCCTGGATCAATCCTCAGGGGGGCCACTTGGGGAGGCAAGTAAAGGTTTGGCCGGACCCGCTCATCTTTAAGCAGGTCATTATTCCTTGGATACTGAAGACTCTCGACGTATCCAGCCAGACTGCGCATTGAACTGAATCATGGCTAAATCATGACGCCATCCCTCCCTATGACGCCACCCACGGTGAGCGCAACGCACCGCAAGCGCAAACCTTTCTATTCCACATTGTGGGTCCAAGTCCTGTTCGCCATGGTGCTGGCAGTAATTTTCGGTTACATCAGTCCTACGCACGCGATCGCGATGAAACCGCTGGGCGATGCTTTCATCCGCCTTATTACCATGATCATCACGCTGGTGATTTTCTGCACAGTCGTCTCAGGAATTGCCGGCATGCAGGACATGAAAAAAGTCGGGCGCGTCGGCGGGAAAGCGTTGCTCTACTTTGAAATTGTTTCCACCATTGCACTTGGTATGGGATTCGTTGCGGGGAACCTTTTCCACCCCGGCAGCGGATTCAATGTGGATGCAAACACTCTCGACTCAAAAGCAGTTGCCGAATACTCCGGACAGGCCAAGGCGCAAAGTATTACGGATTTCCTGATGCATCTCATCCCATCCACGGTTGTGGATGCGTTTGCCAAAGGCGACATCCTGCAAGTTGTTTTGGTTGCAATCCTGTTTGGCTTCGCGCTTTCGGCCGCAGGGCGAGCATGCCAGCCCATTGTTACGTTTGTTGATGGCCTGACCCAGGCGCTCTTCTCCCTGGTAAATATCCTGATGAAGTTTGCTCCGATCGGCGCATTCGGCGCCATGGCGTTTACGATTGGAAAATATGGCTTGTCCTCACTCGGTCCGCTCGCGCGATTGATCGCCACTTTTTACGGTACTTGCGCTCTTTTCGTCATTGTTGTGTTGGGAGCGATTTCGTGGGCAGCGGGATTCAACATCTTCAAGTTCTTGATGTACATAAAAGAAGAGATTCTTTTGGTGCTAGCGACCAGTTCCTCCGAGACCGCGTTGCCTACACTCATGGAAAAGCTGGAGAAATTAGGTTGCTCCAAATCACTGGTGGGATTGGTAGTGCCCACCGGCTATACATTTAACACCGACGGCAGCAGTCTTTATATGACACTGGCGGCTCTATTTGTGGCGCAAGCGACCAACACACACCTCTCCATTTTGGAGCAGTTCACAATCTTCTCGGTGGCAGTTCTGACGTCAAAAGGTGCAAGTGGCGTGCAAGGAGCAGCGTTTATCGCGCTGGTCGGTACATTGTCAGTCATTCCAGCCATTCCGGTTGCGGGGATGGCGCTGATTCTGGGAATTGACCGGTTTATGAGTATGTTTCGAGCTTTGATCAACATGATCGGCAATGGTGTGGCCACTGTGGTTGTGGCTCGCTGGGAAAATGAACTGGATCATTCCGCACTATCGGCTGCGCTTCGTGGGTAGCCAGCTTGCGACTAGTAGCAAAGACGCGAATTGAGTAAAAGAGTGGTCAGGGCCATGAGTCAAATTCAGATCAAGATGCGCCGGGAAGTACGCTCATCACCGTCAAGTTTGATGATGAGGCGCGAAAGCACGATTCGGAGGTAGTCATGCAATCAGTGATGAAGTCCACACTTCTGTTGAGTTTCACGATTGTCGCGTTTTTTCTTTGTGTCCCGGCTTTCTCCCAAATCAATGCCGGGCGTATTTTGGGCAGTGTGACCGATCAGACTTCGGCGGTTGTAGCCGGAGCCACGGTCATCATCACAGATGTGCAGCGTGGCACATCGCGCACTTTGACTACGGACACTTCGGGAGATTACGTTGCCCCCGATCTGCAACCGGGCGAATACAAAATTCGCGCCGAAGCGAAGGGATTTAAAAGCGTTGAGCGCGTCAACGTCGGCGTAGAAGTTGCGCAAGACGTGCGCATTGATCTCGTACTTCCTCCGGGGCAGGCGACCGATGTCGTTGTGGTCTCCGAGGAAGTGCCGCTTATCAACAGCACTTCATCCACTTTGGGCGGCACGCTCAGCAATAAGGAAATCAACGATCTTCCGCTGAATGGCCGCAACTATGAGAATCTTCTTCAACTGCGTCCCGGCGTCATGCGATACCCCGGTGGCGGATTCTCCACCACAAGCACGAACGGATTGCGCGCCGAAGACAATGCTTACATTATTGAAGGCTTGTTCAACAGCGAACCGTTCTCTGGGCAGGGCATTATTAACGGCGCAGGAATCGCCGGCGACTCGGCAACGATTTTACCCATTGACGCCATTCAGGAATTTAACGTGCAGGAAAATCCACCTGCACAATTTGGCTGGAAGCCGGGAGCGATCGTCAACGTCGGCTTGAAGTCAGGCACCAATCATATCCATGGCTCTGCTTTCGCGTTTGGCCGCGATGGCGCGATGGACGCCCGCAATTACTTCAACTGCGCGAGCAATCCGTGCGCATATGGGCAGTCGCCTGCGCCCAAGAATCCGCGGACTCTGGAGCAATTTGGTGGATCGTTGGGCGGAGCAATCATCAAAGATAAGCTTTTTTACTTTGGCGCTTATGAAGGGCAGCGTTATGACGTCGGCAATTCGTATGGTGGCGTCACCAGCCCGTCTATGGTGCCGATTCCCGCTCCTGCAACTCCAAACTGTACATCTCCAACCGTCAACGGTGATTGCGGCGGCAGCATCCCGAATGCCATTGCCGATCTTGTGGCTAACGGCATTCCGATTAGTCATGTCAGTGAAATGATCTCGGGATGCAACGTGTCTGGAATCAACGTTACCTGCAATGGCACTGGATTTCCTACCAACAACAACCCCACGATCAATATTGTGAATGGATTTCCGAACGATGTCGGCGTTGACAATGTGGTTGGTAAAGTGGACTACAACTGGAACCAGCACAACACGTTCAGCGGGTTCTATTTCTTTGGCAATAACTCTGGAACGGTGGAAGACTTTCCAGAGCTTCAGTCCAAGTGGCGGTCACAAATTCACACCCGTGCTCAGGTCTTTGGCGGAAGTTGGGTTTGGACTCCGAATGCGCAATGGGTGAACGAGGCCCGTTATGGCTACAACCGCCTCTACCAACCTACGCTCCCCGGAGATTTGAACACTCCGGCATCTGCATACGGCTTGGATACCGGAGTCAGTGGGCCTTTCACGGGCGGCTTGCCGCGCATTGGTTTCGCGGGAGCTTTCATCCCCGGACTGGGCGCATTCAAGTGGCCGAAATTCCAGGGACCAGACACCATCAACCAATTTATTGACCAGGTTTCTTATACGGCCGGTAAGCATGCATTCAAGTTTGGCGGTGAACTGCATCGCAATGACGTACAAGGCGGCGCTTTCGGCAACGCGCGCGGAAGTATCACTTTTCTCGGCGGCGTAGCCCTTCCCAACTCCACGGCGCTGGAAGATTTTTTTGCCGGCGATCCGTTTAAAGCGTCCGTGTTGGTCGGTGATCCAAGGCGGGATTTGCATAACTGGGCCTATGCTCTTTTCTTACAGGACGACTGGCGGGCCACAAAAACTCTGACCGTCAACTTTGGCGTCCGGTATGAATACAATACGGTCGTAAAAGAAGCCCACAATCTGTTGGGGAATTTCGACCCCAACTCCGCAACTGGCTTGATTCAGGTTGGGCAGAGCGGCGTGAGCGGCCCTTACAATCCCGACCACACAAACTTTGGCCCGCGCTTCGGTTTTGCTTGGGACATCAATGGCAAAGGAACGACCGTTCTGCGGGGGGGCGGCGGTTTGATGTATGAAACGGTAAACTGGGAATCGTTCCTCGCTTTCAACAACAGCTTTGGTTTGACGAACGTTCCAACGGGAGCCACGATTGATGCGGCTGGCGACACCGCCGGCGGCACAATTCAGGGCGGAAACCTGGCAATTCCACCTATCCTTCCGCAGTGGGATAGCAGCACACCGCTATATGGCAACCTGACTTCCGCAAAGATCAACTGCGATCCGGTCAATGCCAATCCATGCCCCATTATGAGCGTGGTTCGTAACCTATCGACTCCTTATGTCTGGAATTGGACACTCAACGTTCAGCATTCGTTTACTCCGAACGTAACGTTGGAAGTGGGCTACGTCGGGAACAAGGGTTCGGATCTCGTCGGCATTCGAGATGCCAACCAGGAAGCGCCAGGAACAGATTCTCAAGCTACGCGCCCTTACAACGCGAAGTTCCCGTACCTCAGCAACATTTTCCAGATGGGCAACTTCTATCGTTCTAACTATAACGGCCTGCAAGCCACGCTCAACGCACGCAACTATCACGGCCTAAACATGGTCATGGGGTACACGTATGCACACGCTCTTGACGATGTCGGTGCTAACTGGGATTTCGGCGCTGGATACGGCCTGCCGCAGGACTCAAACAACCTAGCCAAGGAATATGCGAGCAGCGACTTCGATATTCGCCATCGCTTAACACTGTCTCTGACTTATGCCATTCCAGGTAAAAAAGGCTATGCGCAAATGCTCGAAGGCTGGGAGATCAACAGCATCGCAACCCTTGAAAGTTCGCAACCTTGGGGACCGATTGATTTGACGACGGACCTCGTTGGTCTCGGCGGCTTGCCAGTAAGCCCGCCGCAGGCAACCCCACAGCGCTGGAATTTCTCTGGCAATCCTTCTGACTTCAAATCAGGACCACAACCACTTCCCTATTTTGCAGGCGCCAGCAACGCTGCTTGCGCAGCTCAAGCAAACACACCTGCTTTGCTTGCCTCACTGACGACATGGGGCTGCTATGCCAAAGGCAATTCGGTACTGACCCCTCCCGCTGAAGGACAGTTCGGAACGATGGGACGCAATCTGTTCCCGGATTCCGGATTCCGCAACCTCGACTTTTCGATTGCGAAAAACTGGCACCTCGGAGAAGTGGTCCATGCGCAATTCCGGGCTGAGTTCTTCAATATTCTCAACCACCCGAATTTTGCCAACCCTTATGGCGGACAAAACGGATATGGACAGAATGACCCCGGCGCTCCAAGCTCATTTGGTTGCGGATGCGCTACTCCTGACGTAGCAGCCGCAAACCCTGTGATTGGTTCCGGCGGCAGCCGTGCAGTTCAACTCGGACTTAAGTTCTTGTTCTAAATTACTGTATGCAGGGAAAGACGGGATGAAAACATCCCGTCTTTTTTATCGGGAGAATTATTTCTCTGCGTCAAGCGCGAGATTGAGTTCTAGTACACGCACCCCCGGTTCGCCTAGCAAACCCAGCCATCTGCCGCGTGTGTGCGCTGCAATTAATTGCTTCAGCTTGTCTTCGGACATCCTGCGTTCGCGTGCAACTCGTGGAATTTGAAATTCAGCGGCAGCCGGAGAAATCTCAGGATCAAGCCCGGAGCCTGAAGCAGTCACCAAATCCACCGGCACAGGCGTGTTCGGATTTTCTGCCTGCAAACGGGATGTGTCGCCATTCACCCGGTCAATCAGTTTTTGATTCGTGGGTCCAAAATTAGAACCGCCGGAAGCGGTTGCATCATATCCATCGCCCGCGGCGGATGGGCGCGAATGGAAATATCCTGGCCCGGTAAATACCTGGCCAATAAGTCGCGAGCCCACTAGATGGCCATCTTTGGGGATCAACTGGCCGTTGGCTTGATCCCGAAAAAATATCTGCGACAGCGCAGTTACCGCCAGGGGATAGAGAATTCCGAGCAGCACCGTCGTCGCTATCGTCATTAAAAAAGCGGTCATTAACTGTTTCTTCATCTTAGTAAGCGCTATACCAATTTAATTTTTGTGATGAACAGATCGATCAACTTGATTCCAATGAATGGCACTACCAAGCCACCGAGCCCATAAATAAGAAGATTGCGGCGCAAAAGCGATTCCGCACTCAACGCCCGGTAAGAGACGCCACGCAAAGCAAGTGGGATCAACGCGACGATAATCAGGGCATTAAAGATCACGGCAGAAAGGACTGCCGATTGAGCATTTCGCAAGTGCATGATGTTGAGCGCATTCAACACCGGGAAAGTTCCTGCAAACATGGCCGGGATGATTGCGAAGTATTTCGCAACGTCGTTAGAAATCGAAAATGTGGTAAGCGCACCGCGCGTCATGAGCAATTGTTTGCCGATCGCTACAATTTCAATGAGCTTGGTGGGATTGGAATCGAGGTCCACCATGTTGCCGGCTTCCTTCGCGGCCTGTGTGCCCGTGTTCATGGCAACTCCAACATCAGCCTGCGCCAGTGCGGGTGCATCGTTGGTGCCATCGCCGGTCATTGCCACCAGCTTGCCCTGACTCTGTTCGCGCCGGATTAAATCCATTTTGTCTTTTGGAGTAGCTTCCGCAAGAAAGTCGTCAACGCCGGCTTCGTGGGCAATCGCAGCTGCGGTCAATGGATTATCGCCAGTAATCATAACGGTCTTAATGCCCATGGCGCGCAGATGGTCGAAGCGTTCCCTCATTCCCCCCTTTACGATGTCTTTCAGGTAAACCACCCCCAGCACTCGCCGGTTTTCAACAACAATTAACGGCGTGCCTCCGGAGCGAGAAATATTCTCGACAACATTTACAACTTCGCGGGGCATGCTGGTTCCATGCTGATTTAGATACTTTGAAATTGAATCCACGGCGCCTTTGCGAATTTCCCGGCCATCAAGATTTACGCCAGACATGCGGGTTTGAGCGCTGAACGGAACGAATTCAGCTTCGTGAGAGGCAAGTTCCCGGCCTCGCAACCCATATTTATTCTTCGCTAGGACAACAATGGATCTTCCCTCCGGAGTTTCATCCGCCAACGAGGAAAGCTGGGCGGCATCCGCCATCTGCGCGGCAGGAATGCCCGGCGCGGGAATAAATTCTGCGGCCTGGCGATTCCCCAGAGTGATAGTTCCGGTTTTATCCAGCAGCAAGGTATTCACGTCGCCTGCGGCTTCGACCGCTCGCCCCGACATGGCAAGCACGTTATGTTGCACGAGTCTGTCCATGCCGGCGATGCCAATCGCCGAGAGCAATCCGCCTATCGTTGTGGGAATCAAGCAGACCAACAGCGAAACTAAAACAAAGACAGTTTGCGGGGACCCAGAATAGATCGCGAAGGGCTGTAGCGTTACAACGGCCAGTAAAAAGATAATCGTCAGCCCGGCGAGCAGGATATTCAACGCGATTTCGTTTGGGGTCTTCTGCCGTTCTGCGCCTTCTACCAATGCGATCATTCTGTCGAGAAATGTTTCCCCGGGATTCGACGAAATTCGCACCTTGATCTGATCCGACAAAACCCGCGTGCCCCCTGTCACGGCCGATCTATCGCCGCCTGCTTCGCGAATTACCGGCGCGGATTCCCCCGTAATCGCCGACTCATCGACACTCGCAACTCCTTCAATGACTTCGCCATCGCCCGGAATAAATTCGCAGGCGGAAACCAGAACGATGTCTCCCAACCGCAAAACTGAACTGGGAATGTCTTGTATGCCGCCTTTTTCCAGTAGTTTGTGAGCAACTGTCTCTGACTTGGTTTTACGAAGTGTTTCCGCCTGCGCTTTGCCTCTGCCCTCTGCCATCGCCTCTGCAAAGTTTGCAAAGATGACCGTAAACCAAAGCCACAGCGTAATTTGTAAATTAAAAGAAAAGGTAGTTTTGTCCTGCAACAGCAGCAAGGTCGTGAGTATGCTGCCCACTTCGACCACGAACATGACAGGGTTCCGCATCATGGTGCGCGGACTTAGCTTTATCAACGAGTCCACTAGAGCGCGGCGGACAATCTTGCCGTTCCACATACTCTGCGAAGATGATTTCTTTGTCTGTGTCATCGTCTTCCTAAAATGCTTTTCCGGCATTCATCAGTAAGTGTTCAAGAATGGGCCCGAGACTGAGCGCCGGGAAAAAAGTCAATGCGCCGACGATCACGATCACCGACACCAGCAGAAGCGTAAAAAGAGGAGTCGTAACCGGAAATGTGCCCAGTGACGGCGGAATTGCTTTCTTCTGCGCAAGATTTCCCGCAATTGCCAGCATAGGGACAATCACCAGAAACCGGCCAAAAATCATGGAGATACCAAGTGAGACGTTATACCAATGGGTGTTCGCGCTGAGGCCTGCAAAAGCCGAGCCATTGTTACCGACCGTAGAAGTGTAGGCATAGAGAATTTCGGTCAAACCATGCGGGCCGGAATTTGAAGTCGCCGATGTCCCGAACGATGGCGCGGCCGATGAGATTGCTGTAAATACCAACACCGTAAGCGGAAAAATCAATACTGACAGCATCGCCATTTTTACGTCATAGGCTTCGATTTTCTTACCCAGATACTCTGGCGTACGTCCAACCATAAGCCCGGCAATAAAGACAGTCAGAACGACAAAGATAAGCATTCCGTAAAGGCCGGAACCAACCCCACCAAACACAACTTCGCCGAGCATGATGTTCACCAACGGCACCATGCCTCCGAGAGGCATGAAGGAATCGTGCACCCCGTTTATGGCTCCGCAGCTTGCGTCAGTTGTTACCGTGGCAAACAGGGCTGAGTCCGCAATGCCGAAGCGAACTTCCTTTCCTTCCATGTTTCCACCGGATTGCATCAGGGTGGCGTGTTGATCTACCCCATGCAATAAAGGATTTGCCTGAGACTCCGCCCAATATGCAACTGTCACTCCAGCGAGGAAAAGAATCGCCATGGCGGACCAAACTGCCCAGCCGTGCAGCTTTGCTCCGGTCATTATTCCCAGCGTGTAAGTAAGCCCGGCGGGGATGGCGAAAATCGCAAGCATCTGAAGAAAATTCGAAAAGGGCGTGGGATTTTCAAAAGGATGCGCACTGTTAGCGTTGAAAAATCCGCCTCCGTTGGTACCGAGCATCTTTATGGCTTCCTGCGAAGCCACCGGCCCTTGCGCAATCACTTGCTCACTAACTGTTTGTGTTACTGCTTTGCCGTCCGCTCCGGTTTTTTGGATATGCTGGGGCTCCAGCAATTTCACTGTGTCGTATGCCCGAAAATTCTGCACGACGCCCTGCGATACCAGTGCCAATGCAAAAATGAAACACATGGGCAGAAGAATCCAAAGGGTGGCGCGAGTCATATCCACCCAGAAATTGCCGATGGTTTCTTTTTCACGACGCACAACGCCGCGTATGAAAGCGATGGCCAGCGCAATCCCGACGGCCGCGGACATAAAGTTGTGATATGCCAGCCCCGCCATCTGCGTGAAATAGCTCATGGTTGTTTCGGGCGTATAGGACTGCCAATTGGTGTTGGTGCTGAATGACGCCGCAGTGTTGAATGCCAGATCGGGCGCAACCCCCGCTAGTTTTTGAGGATTAAATGGAAGTAGCCCTTGTCCCCGTTGGATCAGATACAACACCAGCATGGAAACGAGACTGAAAATCAGCATGCTGATGCAGTATTCGCCCCATTTCATTTCTTCCGATTCGTTTACGCCCGTCAACTTATAGAGAATCCGTTCCACCGGCCGCAAAACGGGATCGAGAAATGTTTTTTCTCGATCAAACACCCGCGCCATGAATATGCCCAGCGGCTTGGCGATCAGAAAAATCACGCCCAGAAAAACGATAATCTGAATCCACCCATTCATGGTCATGCTCAGAACCTCTCAGGCCGCAAAAGCGCATAGCCCAAATAAATCAGCAAGAAGATACACACCACCAGCAAAGCGATCGTTTTCATTTCCATAAATCCTTTACCGTAGGCGCTCACATGCATACACATAAGCAAGAGTGAACGTGAAGAGCACGATTGTCAGCGCGATAAAAATCAGGTCTTGCATACGCGTTCCTTTCGTCAGAATTAGAACTTCACCAGAATTGCCATCGTCCCGCGGTCTTCCGTGTGGCGAAGATCCGGGGACCACCCCGGAACTTCAGATCCTGGAGCTCCTGTGTTTCCTCCCGGAGGAGTAACTCCGCCTGGGCCACTGAAGTAAGGCACATTGGCGTGGCGATGATTAAATTCCCACCGGAAAGTGATGTACTGGCTGGGCATGTAGTCGTAGGTTGCCGACATGTCCCAGGCCTTGTAGGGATCACCGGGGTTTTCAGTGAAGTACGGTGTTCCCGATGTAGCCGTCGCGCCATTGATAGGCGGCAGCAGTACGAGGTATCGGCCTGGATTGTTGATTTTGCCGCCCCCAAGCGTGAAACCCTCACGGTCTTTGTTAAACCACCAACGGTTGTAGATCATGTAACCCAGAAAGCTTTGTTTGTACGAAGTGATTTGTTTGGCGGCGTTTTTCTGGTTCGTGGTGCAATTCACGCCACCGCCACTTTCGCAGCCGGCATCACCGGTGAGGCTGAACGCCATTTTGTCAAGAAACTTTTCGGGGTGGTCATAATACTTCACTTCGAGGCTGTTGTCGGTGTGATAGCGCGTGCGCGATGGAAGACCCAAAGCGTCGGAGCCCGCACCATAATTGTTTGTCAGCATCGAGACGCGACCATTCGGCCGATAGAGAACCTGCCCGCCAAAACCTAAACGGCCGTTATAACGGCCATAGGATTGCCATCCATTGATAATCCACGGCTCAATCTTCAACTTCTTGGTGGGGAAGGTTTGAATTCGCAAGCCAGTGAAGAACCACGGCGTGTTCGAAGACACGTAGGAAGGCTGATACGCCCAGTTGTCAAAGTTGTAGAAACTGAAGAGACCAATGTAGGACAAGAAAATGCCTGCATCTACGTTAACGCCGTGCATCGCATCCCAGTGATAGCCGCCATAAGCTTCAGTCACGTAACGATAGGCATCCGCTAAATCCCATTGGCCACGGGAATAGCTGGCATCGTTGCGAGGCGTGGCCGTCGAATAGAGCCCGATCTGGCTCATCACGCGAGCGCGTACGTTGTCGTAGTGAAAATCTCCACCGATGCCTAAATGCGTCAAGCTGACTTCGTTCGAACGAAATACTTCGCTCGAACCGACAATCGTGTCATCCTGGGGATGATTGAAGTCGTAGTGGTAGGCAACATCAGCACGAATCTCCGGCGTAAAGAACTTGGAGTCAAAGGCCGGCGTAATTGTGCGAGGATTTCCGTTGAGCCACGTCCAGTCCGCAAAAGCGAAGGGCTCTTCCTTGGCTCGCTTGCCGCCTGTATCCGTACTCGTTTCAGTGACGGCAACATCGGCAGTGGAGCTTGACGAGTTTTCAACCATCTTGGCCGGGGGAACCGCAGAAGGGGTAGCTGCCTTCGCCGTCTGCACGACTGTTTTTGGCGGCGGTGCAGCCTCATATTGCCTGAGTTGCAACTCCAATTGTTCGATGCGTTTTTTCATCGCATCCAACTCTTGCAGTACCGCTTGGTTTGCGTTACCGGCCTGGGGATTTGCTGTCGTCCGGCCGTCTGTAGCGTCGCTAGCTTGTTGAGCGTGAATCGGAATCCAACAGAAAACAAGAATTACAAATAAAATCCCACGAGAATTGCTCCGCAGCTCGAACCTTGGTTTGAAAACACTACGATTTAGCACAATGAGTTCTCCTCATATCTGACGATGAAATAGAGTCCCAATCCTTCATTAGCGCAACCTTCGATTAAAAATCTTTGAGCGTAAAAGTGGGGTTAATAGTTCATAAGGAATTCGTAAAGACAAAATGGCAGGTGTTGAGGGGTAGGAACTCTTTATTCGCTGATGACGAATGGCATACTATTGCCCCGGTTCGAAGCGGTATCCGACCCATGGCTCTGTAACTATATAACGAGGTGAGAGGGAGTCTGGCTCCAGTTTCTTGCGTAGCTGGCCTACAAACACACGAAGATATTCAACTTGCTCGGTGCTTTGCCCACCCCAAATTGCAGCGAGCAAGGCGCGATGGGTGACAACTTTCCCGGCATGACGCGCGAGATATACAAGCAAATCAAATTCCTTCGGAGTGAGATGCACTTCACGTTGATTCACGCACACTTTGTGTGCGGACAGATCTATACGGAAATCTCCAATCTCAATCAAAGTCGGCTGACCATCGCCAGCCGCGGGAACGCGCCGCAAGTTAGCCCGGACACGGGCCAGCAATTCTTCGATTCCGAATGGCTTGGTGATGTAATCATCCGCTCCGGCATCGAGCGCTTCTACTTTTGTGCGCTCTTGTCCTCTCACCGACAAAACAATGATCGGTGCTTGTGATTTTGGTCGTAGTTGACGGCACAACTCCAATCCATCCATGTTCGGCATAGACAAATCGGTGATGATTAACTCCGGCGACCAGTCTTTCATGATTTCCAGAGCGGTCTCGCCGTCATTCGCTACGCGGATGTCGTACCCCTGACTCGATAGGCTGGTGCGCAACACGCGGGTGATTTGCGGTTCATCGTCCACAACCAAAATGCGGCGGTGTTCAGTGACCTGAGCCACTAGTCTGGCTCCTGAGTCACAATGTGAACATCCACAGCGGGGGCATCACGCAGAAATTTGTGAATAGCGGAAAAATATAAATATCGCCGCCACCCGCTTGTCGCCGAACGGCCGAACACGACTTGCGTAATGTGTTTTTCCTTCACGAATTCAGCTACTGCTTCAGCCACACTTTTCCCATGAGTGCGAGTTACGGTCGCACCCACATTCCGCGCAAAAAGGATGTTTGCATCCAACGTTTTTTGATTCGCTTCACTTTCATCCTGACCGAGATCGACATAGACCACGTGCAAGTCCGCGTCAATGGCTTGCGCCATGCGAGAGCCGCGCGCAATCAGATATTTTGCCGCCGGATTGGAGCTTATACAAACCGCGATTCTCTCTCTGATCGCGACCCGCCTGCCCAGTTCATCCTTTTCGCGGTAGGACTCAAGTTCTCGATCCACTGCTTGTGCAACCTGGCGCAGCGCGAGTTCCCGCAGGGCAATCAGGTTTCCCTCGCGAAAGAAATTCCCTAATGCTCGGTCAACACGCTCCTGAGGATAAATATCGCCACGCTTCATGCGGTTCTGAAGGGCTTCGGGCGTCAGATCCGCCATCACAATTTCGTCGGCGCGCTGCAAAACCCAATCCGGCACAGTTTCCCGCACTTGAATTCCAGTCAGGCCCTGCACCGTGGGAGTCATACTTTCCAGATGCTGAATGTTCATTGTGGAAAGCACATCCATCCCCGCCTCGAGCAGCTCGAAGACATCTTCGTAGCGTTTGTGATGCTTGCTTCCTTCTATGTTCGTGTGCGCGAGTTCGTCCACAAGGACCACGTGCGCGTTGTAGGTGCGAATCGCATCCACATCCATTTCTTCGAACAGCGTGCCTTTGTATTCAATCTTCTTCCGCGGAACTGTATCCAGTTGAGCCGCAAGTTCGATAATTCCCTGCCGCCCGTGCGTTTCAACCACCCCAATCACAACATTTTCGCCACGGCTCTTGCGGCGGATGGCCTCGCTTAACATACTGAAAGTCTTGCCCACACCGGGCGCATATCCGAGAAACAACTTAAACACTCCGCCTTTTTTTGCAGGCGCCGCTTCTTCAAGCCATTGTTCAGGAGTCTTGGGCATCGAAATGATTGTCGTTCAGAATAGACAAATTGTCATGTGGACACATGGGCTACAATCGCTTGCGTAGATCGGAACATAAAGTGGATCGGAACATAAAAAAGATATGGGGTTACGCGATAGCCAGCGCAGGCATAGGCCTTGTTACGCTTGTTTATTACCGACTAATTCATGTCAATCCGACCACAGTGGCGCTGTCGTACCTGCTCGGCGTACTTTGCATCTCGGCCGCGTGGGGATTGGCGCAAGCAGTCTTCACAGCCATCGTATCAACCCTGGCTTTTAACTATTTTTTCTTGCCTCCGGTTGGGACTTTCACGATTTCCGATCCGCAAAATTGGGTTGCTCTAGTCGCCTTTCTCGTCACGGCAGTATTGGCCAGCCGATTGTCGGAAAGGGCACATCGCGAGGCTATTTTAGCGAACGAGCGACGCAAAGAAGTTGAGCGCCTGTATTCATTTAGCCAGCAGCTTTTATCCAGCGATAACCTGCCTGAACTTTTAAACTCAATCCCCCGCTTTGTGGTTGAATATTTCGGCGTCCGCGCAGTGGCCTTATTTTTACCTGACAAAGCTGATATTTACCGCTCGGGCCCGAACACCAATGGACTCGAACCACATGATCTCCAACTGGTGAACTTGCGCGGGGAACCTAGAATTGACGGGGAAAACAACCGTGCATTCTGGCCCTTGCGCATGGGGGTGCGCGTTGTCGGTAGCATTGGCATATCTGGCGATCACTTACCATCGCGACAATCGCTTGAAGCCCTAAGCAGCCTGATTGCGATTGCGGTTGAGCGCGCCGGTGCAATCGAAGACTTGGGCCGGGCAGAAGCGGCACGCCAAAGCGACCAACTCCGCAGCACGCTACTCGATTCTGTGGCTCATGAATTCCGCACCCCGCTTACTTCCATCAAAGCATCCGTAACTTCACTTCTAGCCAATCAAAATCTTGGAGCACCTCAGCAACATGAACTATTGACAGTCATTGACGAAGAAAGCGACCGCCTCAACCGGCTAGTGGGTGAAGCTGCGGAAATGGCGCAATGGGACTCTGGAAAAGTCGAACTGGATTTGCAAATTCACTCAATTCGCAGCGCGATTGAGGGCGCGGTTGAGGAATCAAAGTCACTGCTTGCCGGACATCCGGTGGAAGTCAATGTACCCGCGGACCTGCCGAATGCACGCTATGACCTGGCAAGAATTCAGGAGGTTCTCACGCAGCTACTGGAAAATGCAGCCAAATATTCCGCGGCTGACAGCAAAATTCAGTTTACAGCTGAGTTAAAAGACAATTTCGTCGTTACGAGCGTTGCGGATCATGGGCATGGTATTGACGATTTCGAGCAGGCGCTTATTTTCGACAAGTTTTATCGCGGAAGAAACCATCGTGTGCATGTTCAGGGCACAGGAATGGGATTGGCCATCGCCAAAGCCATTGTGGAGGCGCATGGTGGAAAAATCGGTGTAACCAGCCAACCGGGGCATGGTTCAGTTTTTTTCTTTTCGTTGCCTTGCGCGTGAAACGATAAGGTTTGCGCAACCAAATCACGATTTCTGTATCTAATGAGTTTAATAACACGACTTCGTAGTCCGCTATGATTGTCGGACGGACAGAAAGCAATCATGCCGAAACCGATCTTACTGAGTGTGGATGATGACTCCGACGTGCTGCGGGCCGTCGAACGAGATTTGCGTTCTCGTTATGGCGCGGAATACCGCGTGATTGGAAGCGATTCTCCTGAAGCCGCCCTGGATTTGCTCAAGCAATTAAAAATTCGCAATGACAGCGTCGCCCTGTTGCTTGCTGACCAACGTATGCCACGCATGGATGGCGTTGGATTTTTGCAGGAAGCGACTCGCATTTTCCCCGACGCCAAACGAGCGTTACTGACCGCCTATGCGGACACGAATGCGGCCATCAGCGCCATTAATCAAGCCAATATCAATTACTTTTTCATGAAGCCATGGGACCCTCCCACGGATCACCTCTACCCTCAACTGGATGATTTGTTGGACGACTGGCAGGCTTCCTATCGCCCCACCTTTCAGGGAATTCGAGTATTAGGTACACGTTGGTCGCCTAAGTCCTACGAGTTGCGTGACTTCCTGGCTCGTAATCACATCCCCTATCAATGGATAGATGTCGAGCTTTCCGCGAATGACGCGGACACGAAGCGTCTTTTAGAAGTACTCGGCCCGGAGGCTACCAATTTGCCCATTGTGCTGTTCCCTGACGGAACAAAGCTTTTGGAAAGCCTTCCAGCGGACGTCGCGCAGAAAGTCGGGTTGCGCACGCGCGCCGAAACCGACTTTTACGATCTGGCGATCGTTGGTGGAGGCCCTGCCGGACTCGCGGCTGCGGTCTATGGCGCTTCTGAAGGCCTGCATACCGTCATGGTCGAACGCGAAGCTCCGGGTGGTCAGGCTGGCATGAGTTCGCGCATCGAAAACTATCTTGGGTTTCCTACCGGCCTTAGTGGCGGCGATCTGGCCCGGCGCGCGGTTGTTCAGGCGCGGCGTTTTAATGTGGAGATTCTTTCCCCGCAGGAAGCTCTCAGTCTTCGTATTGAAGGGCCCTATCGCATCATTAAACTCGCAGACGGCAGTGAAATCTCCTGTCATGCGCTCATGATCGCGACAGGAGTTCAGTGGCGGCGTTTGGATGCAGTTGGCGTGGATAAATTGCAGGGCGCCGGCGTCTATTACGGCGGTGGGGCAACCGAAGCGCTTTCCTGCAAAGGCGAAATCGTTTATGTGATTGGGGGAGCAAACTCTGCTGGTCAGGCAGCCATGAACTTCGCCCGCTATGCAGAACGTGTGATCATTTTGGTCCGTGGAAGCTCTCTCTCCAGCACCATGTCCCAGTATTTGATTGATCAGATTAAAGAAATGCCAAACATTCAAATATGGGCGCATGCCTCCGTAATCGAAGCCCACGGGAATGAACATCTGGAAGAAATCTCCGTACTCTGCTCCGACACGAACAAGATCGAGCGCGTTACCGCTACGTCCATGTTTATCTTCATTGGGGCTTTGCCCCGAACGGACTGGCTCGGCGGTGTAATTGAGCGCGATGACCGGGGATTCATACTTACAGGACCTGATCTTATTCATGATGGCAAGCGACCTCAAGGCTGGAATCTCGAGCGTGATCCATTTTTGTTGGAAACTAACGTCCCCGGAGTTTTTGCCGTCGGTGACGTGCGGCATGGGTCCGTTAAACGGGTCGCTTCCAGCGTAGGAGAGGGCTCTGTCGCGGTACAGTTTATCCATCAATATTTGAGCAAAGTCTAAACATGGCTGACAAATCAGAGCTGCTTCGCACTCCTGCATTTAAAGATCTTCCTGACGATCAAATCGCATGGTTTCTTAGCCAATGCGAAGAGATCAAATTGGAGGCTGGCAAGACCTACTCGCGTCAAGGCGATCCAGCGGATTCTATGTATGTGGTCCTTGAAGGCGAAATGGAAGGCCGCGGTGAATTCGGCGGCCAGACTATTGCGTTCGCAGTCGCGCCGGGGTCAGTTAGTGGCGTGCTCCCCTTCTCGCGCATGACACAATTCACGGTTAGTATGCGAGCGGTTACGGAAGGCCGCGTACTTCGCTTCCCGGCCTCGCATTTTCCTGAACTTATCCAGAAAATGCCGGAGCTAACAAGACGCCTCGTGTCTTTGATGGCGGATCGGATTCGCGAAACCACTCGCATTGAGCAACAACGCGAGCGGCTTGCATCTCTCGGCAAACTTTCAGCCGGGCTGGCTCATGAACTTAATAATCCCGCTTCTGCGGCGAAACGCGCGGCCGGTCAACTTCGGGACATGCTGAAAAAGATCAAGAACGCCAGCCACGAATTAGGACGGCGCGATCTAACTCCGGCGCAGAAAGCGGAAATTGAGAAGTTGGAGGCTTCTTTTACCGCACCCGCCGAACCACCCAAAGACGCACTGGCTATCAGTGACCTGGAAGACGAAATAGATTCGCTATTGCGCAGTCACGGACAAAATGACCTCTGGCAACTGGCTGCCGATCTTGCACGGCGCAACATCACTCCGCAGGCGCTCGAAACTCTCTTTGCCACTCTAGAAGCGGACACAGCCCGCGCAGCGCTTTTGCGCATCGCCGCTTCCGTTGAAATCTTCAATCTGTTGACCGAACTGGAAAACAGCACTGCCAGAATTTCGGACTTAGTCCGCGCCATCAAGGAATACACCTTCATGGACCAATCCCCGGTGCAGAACGTGGATATCGTCAAGGGCTTGGAAAATACTCTGACCATCATGAATTACAAATTGAAGCATGGGGTCAAAGTTAATCGCGACTATGATAAGAATCCGCTTCTGGTGAACTCATTCGGCAGCGAACTCAACCAAGTCTGGACGAACATCATTGACAACGCGATTGACGCCATGGGAGGCAACGGCGAAATTCGTATTCGCGCCTACCGTGAAGACGATTGTGCCATCGTCGAAATTCGAGACAACGGCCCGGGGATTCCGTCCGATATTTTGCCTCACATCTTCGATCCATTCTTCACCACAAAAAGTGTAGGCGAAGGTACCGGGCTTGGCTTGGATACCGTGCAACGCATCATGAAGAAGCATCGTGGTAGCGTTCAAGTTTTCTCAAAACCGGGCGATACTTGCTTTCAGGTCCGTCTGCCACTGGCTGCAAAACCGGCTTGACCGCTTTAGAAAGCTGAAAATGGCCGGAGCCGATATGAAAGACGAGCGGGGGCAGATGTGGCTCCAGGCAAGCACGACGCTGGATATTTACCCGCAGTTCGTCCCAGGAATCGCAACGTCGAGTGGTCGGACGACTAATGAATCTGGTTCAGTAGTGAAGTTATGCAAATAGTTTTGTTCGCAAATGTGCGCAAACGCTGGGAACCCGAAATGGGTATGTCGTTGATAAATATGGTGGCCAGGGACGGAGTTGAACCGCCGACGCCAGCCTTTTCAGGGCTGCGCTCTACCACCTGAGCTACCTGGCCACGTGTGCTCACAACGGCGACGCCGA
>JAJPHW010000136.1 GCA_021325035.1 Terriglobia bacterium | reverse complement strand
CAGACAAGGCAAACCTGGTAGTACTGGCCATCGGCTGCCCGCCGGGGCCAGGAAAACTCGTGGGAGCAGCGGCCTAACATAAGAACATCCATGAGTTGCGGCATGATCTTCTTTCCGGGCAGTAATCACCGGAAGGGCTATCATCTAACGGAAACGGCGAACTGGATAGGTTACTTTCGTGTCATGGATAACCACAGACATGAGGTTGCGGCATTCGTACTGGCGGGCGGCCAGAGCACGCGCATGGGGCGCGATAAAGCCTTGGTCGAATTCCAAGGCATAACTTTGCTGGAAAGAGCGATAAGAAGTTGCAAGGTTGTGTCATCTGATGTTTGGATCATCGGAAAATCTGAGAAGTATAGGCAGTTTGGGCAGACACTGGAAGATATTTATCTCGATTGCGGACCTTTAGGCGGGATTCATGCGGCTTTAGTCAACAGCACCGCGAATTGCAACCTCGTGTTGGCTGTGGATATGCCCTTCCTTTCCCCGGAATTCTTGACATTCCTGATTAAGCAGGCGCAAGCCTCTGAAGCTGTAGCGACGGTGCCCGAAGCCGATGACCGATTGCAGCCGCTTTGTGCCGTTTACAAGCGGCAATTTCTGGAAGTGGCCGAGCGTGCGCTTGTGAGCGGGAAAAACAAAATCACCCCTTTATTCGCCGAAGTGAAAACACAGGTGATTGGACACCATGATTTGGAAAGTGCTGGATTTTCCTCCAGCATCTTCAAAAATTGGAACACGCCAGATGATTTGAAAATCGAAATGCCTTAGCCGCCAAGCAGCAGCTATCATAGATTTCATGCCGGAACCTGAAATTCAACCCATCGAATCCATTGGCGATCCCCTTCCAACGGAAGAGCAATCCGGGCCTTATATCGAATTTAAGGACGTGTCGAAATCATTCGGCGATAAGCACGTGTTGCGCAATGTGAGTTTTGAAGTCATGGCCGGAGAAACTGTTTGCATTCTCGGGCGCAGCGGCGTGGGTAAATCGGTCAGTCTGCAAAATATTATGGGCTTCATGAAGCCCGATTCCGGACGGGTGATTGTCGCCTATGAGGACATCACCCACTATACCGAATATGAATTGCAGCGCATTCGCAAGAAAGTCACGATGGTATTTCAGAACGGTGCGCTATTCGATTCTTTGAGCGTGCGGGAAAATGTTGCCTTTCCTCTGCGAGAGCGGCACGACCTCACGGAAGATCAGATTTTCCAGATTGTGGATGGTTTACTCGAAATGGTGGGTGTCAAAGAGATGGCGGATTTTCTGCCATCGGATCTTTCGACTGGAATGAAACGATCGGTTGCGATCGCACGCGCGCTGGCGGCGCAACCGGAGTGCGTGCTCTACGACGAGCCGACAACGATGGTGGACCCGTTGATGGCACAGTTGCTGGGAGATTTGATCAAGAGATTAAATTTGCAGCTGCGGCTGACGAGCGTAGTGGTCACTCATGATATGCGTCTGGCGCAGAAAGTCGCCAACCGGATCGTGTTTTTGCATGAAGGGCGCGTCGTCTTTTATGGAACGTACGCCGAAATGGAACGATCCGCCGAACCCATTGTGCAGGAATTTTTAGGATTGGATGAGTTGAAGATTACGGTCTAAACGGATTTCATTTTCTTTCCTTGAATTTCATACAAGATTCATTTGTTGACCTTCACCTGTAGGCCTAACATGGTAGGTACAGGAATCAAAGGAGGCTCCGATGACCACCCTGCAATCGGTCAATCTGACGCGAGAATCCAATTCACCACTCAGTCCAGATGAACTTCGCAAAATCAACGCGTATTGGCGCGCCGCCAATTATCTTTCCGTTGGGCAAATCTATTTGTACAAGAACCCGCTGCTGCGCGAACCGTTGAAGCCCGAACACATTAAACCGCGCTTGCTGGGACACTTCGGCACTACGCCGGGATTGAATTTTATTTATGTGCACTTCAACCGGATCATTAGAAAATACGATTTAAATTGCATTTATGTCGCAGGGCCAGGGCATGGCGGGCCGGGGTTGGTCGCGAATACATACCTCGAAGGCATCTACACCGAACTGTACCCCCACATCACGCAAGATGAAGCGGGCTTGCAGCGGTTGTTCAAGCAATTCTCTTTTCCGGGAGGAATTCCCAGTCACGTCGCGCCGGAGACGCCGGGATCCATCCACGAAGGCGGAGAATTGGGCTACTCGATCGCACATGCAACCGGAGCAGTATTCGACAATCCGGATTTGTTGGTGTGCTGCGTCGTCGGCGATGGTGAAGCTGAGACTGGGCCACTGGCAACGAGCTGGCATACCAATAAATTTATTAATCCAGTGCGTGATGGCGCGGTGCTGCCGATTCTGCACCTGAACGGCTACAAGATTGATAACCCAACCATCCTGGGCCGGCTCAGTGATGAAGAACTCACGCATCTATTTCTCGGGTACGGCTGGAAACCCTACTTCGTGGAGGGGCACGAGCCAGAAATCATGCATCAGCTGATGGCAGAAACTCTCGATCAGATTGTGGAGGAGATTCGATCCATTCAGCATAAAGCCCGCGAAAATGGGAATAAGGAACGCCCAAGATGGCCGATGATTGTTTTGCGTTCACCGAAGGGATGGACTGGGCCGAAAATGGTGGACGGCAAACCGGTTGAAAATACATGGCGTGCCCATCAAGTGCCCGTGGCCGATGTGCAGAAAAATCCGGTGCATCTGAAAATACTGGAAGATTGGATGAAGAGCTACCGAGCTGAGGAATTGTTTGACGAGTCTGGCCGTCTGGTCGCCGAATTGGCCGAGCTTGCGCCAAAAGGGACGCGGCGCATGGGAGCCAATCCGGTTGCAAACGGCGGCATTCTGCTGCGCGATTTAAATCTGCCCAATTTCTGTGACTACGCTGTCAAAGTGGAAAAACCGGGCACGGAATTCGCTGAGGCTACAAGAGTCCTCGGCGCCTTTCTGCGCGACGTGATGAAGCAGAATGCCGGCAATCAAAATTTCCGGGTCTTCGGGCCCGACGAAACTGCATCCAACCGGCTGGATGCGCTGTTTCAAGTCACCAACAAAGAATGGCTGGAAAAGATGCTGCCCGTGGATGAACATCTATCCCGCGATGGCCGCGTGCTCGAAATCCTAAGCGAGCATATGTGCCAGGGCTGGCTGGAGGGCTATCTGCTAACCGGACGCCATGGCTTCTTTTCCTGCTATGAAGCCTTCATCCACATCATTGATTCCATGTTCAACCAACATGCCAAGTGGCTGAAAGTGACGCGGGACATAAGCTGGCGGCGACCGATTTCTTCGCTCAACTATCTGCTCACCTCTCATGTATGGCGGCAAGACCATAATGGCTTCACGCATCAGGACCCGGGGTTCATTGATCATGTGATGAATAAGAAAGCCGATGTTGTGCGAGTGTATTTGCCACCGGATACAAATTGCCTGCTCTCGGTCGCCGACCATTGTTTGCGCAGTCGTCACTATGTGAATGTGATCGTGGCGGGCAAACAACCCGCGCTGCAATACCTCGGGATGGAGGCGGCTATTGAGCATTGTACGAATGGCGTTGGCATTTGGAGTTGGGCCAGCAATGATCAAGATGTGGAACCAGATGTTGTGATGGCTTGTGCTGGAGATATTCCGACACTGGAGACTCTCGCTGCGACTGATCTCTTGCGGCAGCATTTCCCTGACATCAAAATTCGAGTGGTAAACGTTGTGGATTTGATGACGCTACAACCATCGAGCGAGCATCCACATGGCCTATCCGACGCGGACTTCGATTCCCTGTTTACCGTTAACAAGCCTGTCATTTTCGCGTATCACGGCTATCCGTGGCTGATTCACCGACTAACTTACCGCCGTCACAATCACGACAATTTCCACGTACGCGGCTACAAGGAAGAGGGCACGACGACCACTCCATTCGACATGACTGTACTTAACGACCTCGATCGGTTTCATCTCGCGGGAGACGCTTTGGATCGCATCCAGCGCTTGCACCCGGTGGGCGCACATTTCAAACAGATGCTGCGCAATAAACTCGTAGAGCATAAACAGTACATTCATGAATATGGCGAGGACATGCCAGAAATTCAAAACTGGAAGTGGCCGTATTAGCGCATGAAGATCCTCGTATTGAATTCCGGGTCAAGCAGTCAAAAAAGCGCACTATTTGAGTTGGGTAAAGCAGAGCTGCCTAATGATCCGGCTGCGCCTCTGTGGCAGGCCAAGATTGAGTGGAATCCGCAATCTGCCAGTTTGGAAGTTCACACGAAGGCGGGTGAGACGCTGAAACAGCAGACTTTAGTCCGCGACCGCAAGTCTGCGGTAAAAGAAATGCTGGAAACAATCTGGAGCGGATCCACCAAAGTAGTAGAGAAACATGAAATCGAGGCGGTCGGCCATCGCGTGGTGCATGGCGGGCCTTATCTATGGGAACCAACTGCGATTACTCAGGCGGTCAAGCAAGCCATCCGCAAAGTCGAGCCATTCGCGCCACTGCACAACCGCGCAGAACTCGAAGGTATTGAGATTATTGAGCAACTGCTCGGCACAGTGCCGCAAGTCGCGGTCTTTGATACCGGATTTCACCGCACACTTCCCTTGTCCGCAGCGGTTTATCCCGGGCCTTATAGCTGGTACGAACAGAACATTCGCAAATACGGGTTCCATGGCATCAATCACCAATACTGCGCAGGGCGCGCCGCACAACTACTCAAAAAAGATTTGAAGTCTCTGAAGCTGGTCAGCTGCCATTTGGGCAATGGTTGTTCACTGGCGGCGATAGACAGCGGCATCAGCGTGGAGACGACGATGGGGTTTACGCCCCTGGATGGCCTGATGATGGGAACACGGTCGGGTTCTGTCGATCCGGGTATTTTGACTTACTTGTTGCGCGAGACACGCGTACCCGGCGAAAAGTTGGACAAGACTTTGAATCAGGAATCGGGGTTGCTGGGAATTTCAGGTGTCTCGGGCGATATGCGCAAAGTTCTGGCCGCGATGCGCGATGGGAATGAACGGGCAAAGTTGGCTTTCGATATTTACATTCACCGGCTGCAAACGGGAATTGGCGCTATCGTTGCCGCTTTGAATGGAATAGACGCACTAATCTTTACCGCGGGAGTTGGCGAGAATTCAGCAGAAGTGCGCGCCGCGACTTGTGCGAATCTCGGTTTTTTGGGAGTTCAGCTAGATGAAGAGCGCAATGAGCAATCTCCTGCTGATGTCGAGATCTCGACTTCTGCATCCCACGTCAAAGTTTTGATTATTCAGGCACAAGAAGACTGGGCAATTGCGAAGGAGTGCAGGTGCATCCTTGGAAAAACCGGGAATTCTTAAAAGCCCTGCCGTACAAGATTATCGATCGTGATGGAGTTGGAAGTTACTGACTTCGCCATCGCCATCATCTTCTCGACATACTTCGCAATTAAATCCACTTCCAGATTCACAGGATCTCCGGGTTTAAGCGATTTTAAGTTCGTCATTTCCGCAGTGTGCGGGATGATGGCAACGGTGACATCGTTATCTTCGATTTTTGCGACGGTGAGGCTGATTCCCTCGATCGCCAATGAACCTTTTGCGATGACATAGCGCGATAATTCGCTGGGGATGGAAATGCGGAGCCAATAATCGTCAGCATCAGGAATTCTAGCGAGACTTTGGAATTCTCCTGTGCCGTCCACATGGCCTTGCACAATGTGGCCGTCGAAACGGCCGTTCACCCGCATGGGGCGTTCCAAGTTGACCAGTGCGTCCTTGTGAATTCGCGAGAATGACGTGCGGTTCCAGGTTTCTTCGGCAAGGTCGGCGGTGAAAGATTGTGGTGTAATTTCAACCGCAGTTAGGCATACGCCACTCACAGATATGCTGTCGCCCTTTTTCAGATCGCGCGTAATTTCGGCACATGCAACCGTGAGCTTGCGATTACCGCCTTTTTGTTCAATGCGTTCAATTCGACCTACTTCCTCGATGATGCCTGTAAACATAATTCTCCGTTAATCCTGATAAGGATCACGCAAATAACCTTCCACTGCGAAATCTTCGCCGAAGTGATGAATACGAATGGACTTCACATGGGCGGCATCGGTCATGCGGCTAAATCCGGCGCCCGCGGCGAATGGAACTGATCCCGTTCCGGCGAGAATCTTCGGCGCGTAGTACAAAAAAACTTTATCAACAACGCCCGCAGCCAGCGCGGCCCAGTTGACCAGCGCGCCGCCTTCGATTAAGACACTGGTGATTTCGAGTTCCCCAAGTCGTTGCATGATGCCAGTTTGATCGGGATATCCATCGGCCGTGGTGCGGGCGATTTGCTCTACACGCACTCCATGATCGCGCAGTTGCTGCTTTCTTTTTTCTTCCGCGAAAGAACACACGACCACGACGTCATCCTCCGAGGTCTGGACGATTCGGGAATTCAGCGGCAAACGGAGGCGAGAGTCGAGAATCACGCGCAGAAGCCGCCTGCGGCGTGGCTTTCCACTGCGGTCGGTCAATAATGGATCGTCAGCGATGATGGTACCAACCCCGACCATAATGGCGTCGTTTTGGTGGCGGAGTTCCTGCACGTGCGCATGCGCAAGTTCACCGGTAATCCAACCGCCGCTCGTGCCGCCGGTTCCTGGAGCAGCCAGAAGATCCGGTGGTGGGGCAATTTTTCCATCCAAAGTCATCGCGGTTTTCAACGTGACCAGAGGCGTGTGATGACGAATGTATTTTGCAAAGGACTCGTTGAGCGGACGAGCTTCACTTTCGAGAATTCCCGAGGCCACCGAGATTCCAGCCTCACGTAAACGCGCAAAACCTTTTCCGCTGACGGCTGGATTCGGATCTTGCATACAAGCCACGACACGTCGCGCGCATGCGGATATGATTGCATCCGCGCAAGGGCCCGTGCGTCCCTGATGGGAGCAGGGCTCGAGATTCACGAACACGGTTGCCTTTTTCGCCCTTGCGCCAGCTTGCTCCAGAGCCAGCACTTCAGCATGTTTGACGCCGTCGTAGGTGTGAAAACCTTCCCCAGCGATTTCGCCGCGGTCGTCCACTACCACCGCGCCTACGCAAGGATTGGGTGAAGTCAGTCCAATCCCGTGGCGCGCAAGCTCCATGGCGCGACGGAGATAGAATTCGTCATTTTGACGGTCTGACATGCGAGAGAGACAACAAACGTCAGTCGAACAGCGAGTCCACGAAATCTTCGGGAACAAAGCGCAGCAAATCATCGGCTTTTTCGCCGACTCCGACATAGCGGACGGGCAAGCCGAGTTCGCGGGAAATCGCGATGACTACACCGCCTTTTGCCGTGCCATCCAGTTTCGACAACACAATGCCGGTTACACCGGCTGAATCTGTAAATTGGCGCGCTTGTTGAAGGCCGTTTTGCCCCGTGGTCGCGTCCACAACCAACAGGGTTTCGTGGGGCGCTCCGGGAACAATACGCTGCGCGGTGCGGCGCATTTTTTCGAGTTCGGCCATTAGTCCAGCCTTGTTGTGAAGACGGCCGGCGGTATCCACAATAACGTAATCACTGTGACGGGCAGTCGCTGCTTGCAAGGCGTCAAATAAAACCGCCGCGGGATCGCCCCCAGCCTTGGTGCGAATGACTTCAGTTCCGGTTCTTTGTCCCCAAATTTCGAGCTGCTCAATGGCAGCAGCACGAAATGTGTCGGCCGCACAAAGAGTTACCGACTTACCCTGCGAGCGCAGGAATTGGGTTAACTTTCCTATGGAAGTTGTTTTGCCTGTGCCGTTTACGCCCACGACTAAAATCACTTCCGGCATCCCTTCCGGAGCGGGAACTGGCGGAACATTGGCACGGTTGAGAATTGCCAGCAATTCGGCTTTCAGCAAACGCTTAAGTTCTTCTACGTCTTTAATTTGCTTGCGATCAGCCTTTTCGCGCAGTTTTCCGAGTACTTCCTGGGTTGTAGTGGTCCCGAGGTCTGCCCCGATGAGCGTCGCTTCCAGGTCTTCGAGGGTGTTGCGGTCAATTTCTTTGTTGAAAGAAACGGCTTCTTCGATGCGCTCGCTCAAATTCTCGCGAGTACGCGTGACGGCCTGCTTCATGCGCTCGAAAAATCCGGGCTTCTTTGCGGGTTCTTTTTCGGTATCCGTACCGCCAAAAAGGCTTCGTAACATAAGAAAATGCCCTGCTGCAATCAACCCAGGGGCGACTCTTGATTATAACGGGCTGGAGAGAGTATTCAGGAAGAGATCGGCTTACGGACTAAGAACGCGCCACTTCAACAGGCGCAGATGCGGCGGCTACTGCGGATGCAGCCAGATCTACGCTAAAGACCGGGGCAGGTGGAGGCGTAAAGGGCCGCGGAACGATAATTTCTCCGCGTTGGTAGATGGCTTCCAAAGCAGCTACAGCTTTGGGGTCAAGCCGTTTGCCGGAGAGCGATTGAATAATATGCAAAGCCTCGATGGGCTCTCGCGCCTGCTGATAAGGGCGGTTCGTTGTTAGCGCATCGAAAGTGTCCGCCACAGCGATAATACGTGGAAGCAAGGGAATGTCGTCGCCTTTGAGGCCACGAGGATAGCCACGTCCGTCTAGTGATTCGTGGTGAAGTTCGATACCCGGAATCATGTCACGCAACTGCGCCACGGGACGAAGAATATTGGCGCCTTTGGTGGTATGGGTCTTCATAATTTCGAACTCTTCCGGAGTGAGCGCGCCCGGTTTTTTCAGAATTCGATCTTCAATGCCAATTTTGCCGACGTCATGCAGCTGCGCAGATACGCGAACGATTTCCATGAAATCTTCGGGCAAGGCCATTTCTTTCGCGATCATCACAGAGTATTTCGTGACCCGGTCAGAGTGACCACGAGTATAGGGGTCTTTTTCGTCAACCGCGCCGGCAAGCATCTGAATCGAACCCATAAAGAGTTCGAGGTTCTCGTTTGCGGCTCGTTTGAGATCGAGGACGAAATGCTCAAGCTCTTCTGACATGGTGTTAAATGTTTCAGCCAATTCCCCAATTTCGGTACGGCTTTTGAGCTGGACGCGCTGAGAAAAATCTCCGCGGGCAATCGCTTTGCTGGAATCGGTCAGAACCTCCAGTGGGTTGGTAATGCGGCGCGCCGCGAAAATGCTGATAGCAATGCTTAAAAGCACCGCCATGATGGCCAGTAATCGCGCGTTCCGCTGCATTTCATACACGCCGCGGTAGGCTTCGCTTCGCGGTTTTTGCACAATCACAGCCCAATCCAGACTGTTGACCGGGCTGGAGGT
>JAJPHW010000175.1 GCA_021325035.1 Terriglobia bacterium | reverse complement strand
AGGTACGCCGCCATCACCAGAATGATCGTCCAGGTGATGGAACTTCCCCACCACACCAGCGGATCGCCGGCGGAAAAATGGACAACGGCGGCAATCACGCCCGCGCCTGCCGGGATCGGCATACCAACAAAATATTTCTTCCCGGGACGCCCGGGATTAGAAGGCTGGGGATTGGCAGTAATGTTAAAGCGTGCCAGACGGCTCACACCGGCAATCAAAAATAGAAAACTGGCAATCGCTCCCACTTGCGCCAATTTACTCACTAATTCCGGCGAAGCCAGAATAACTGGAAGTTCACGAAAGCCCCACATCCAAGCCAATAAGGCCGGGGCCACGCCAAAAGTAATTGCGTCAGCTAGAGAATCCAATTCCCTACCGAAATCGCTGCTGGTTCCGGTCATGCGCGCAATTCGGCCATCGAGGCCATCAAATAAGACTGCAAATCCAATTGCTTTAGCGGCATTGTCGAAATGCCACCACTCGGCCGGGGTGCTGTGCGTGACTTGCAGGATCGCGTAATATCCAGCCGCGATGTTCGCCGTTGTAAACAGCGATGGCAAAATATAAAGGCCCTTGCGCAAGCGCCGCGGAGGCCTGTCTTCCAGGCGCCGTCGGGGAACCTGCTGTTCGTCGTAGGGTTGCATCAGCGTGTTCCTTGGGAAGCGTGTTCTATCGTTTCCGCCTTAGCTTGTCCGCCAGTTCCCAAATATGCCAGTACGGTCGCTCCGCCTTTTACGTGGTCCCCGATCTTGATTTGCAAATTGGCCGCTGCATCCAGCATCACATCCACCCGCGACCCAAATTTAATCAGGCCAATGCGTTGGCCGCGTTCTACACGATCACCGACCTTCACATTGCAAACGATGCGGCGCGCCAGTAATCCGGCAATCTGTTTGAACTCGACGGCATGCCCCTCGCCTTCCACAGCAATCAGGTTTTGTTCGTTTTGCTCGGCAGAAGCTGGATTCATGGCGTTTAAGTATTCGCCCTTCTTATAAGTCACATCGCGGATGGTTCCTGCAATCGGTGAACGATTTACGTGCACATTGAAAACATTCAGGAAAATACTGATCCGGGTGCGCCGGGTTCCGTTGACCATAAGTGGCGAAATGTCAGTCACCTTACCGTCTGCCGGGGAAACCACTGCACCGGGCGTGGAAGGAATTGCGCGTTCCGGATCGCGGAAAAACCAAAGGAAAAACGCCGCCAGCAAAAATGCCGGTATCGCCAATGCCACGCTGCCCACCCATCCAATCAGCAGCCCGACCACAATCAACGGCAATGCGTAGAAGTAGCCATCTCGTACCATAGGGAGTCACCGCAATTATAGTTCAGGCGGATAAGTCTGCATGAAAATGCGTGTGGAGAATTCGCGGTTGTACCAAAAGAAAAAAGGCGCTACAAAAAGCGCCCTTAGAGTTCGTTCACCAGCCGGTTCTGCGAGCCAGCCGAGACTATGCCACCTGGCCTTGTTGCATGGCCAGCCGATACTGCTTTTCAATACCTTCCATTTGATCTTTTAGACGAAGTTTCAGTTTCTTCAGGCGAACTTCTTCCAGCTTTTCATCATCGGTGAGATAACGCTTTTCGGTGAGCAACTCGAGACGTTTGGAATACTGATTGTGTTCTTGAGCCAACTTGCGAAACTCCTCATTATCAGTCAGGAGCTGGTCTCTAGAAATTTCCATCCAGCGACCTCCTTACCGGGGGATTGTTAACAACCCATGACCGAGCACATTACCACACAGCTTGGTCAGCATTCAATCGGAAATTATACCCCTGCTCCATCTTACTGCTGCTCTATTATCCCTCAATCTACAGCTCGAGACAAAGCTCCCAAATCATTACAAACAAAGCCGATAAAGAATTGCACTCTCGCTAGGATTGTGATAATAACTCGCTCTTCGGCCATACTCAGAAAAGAAAAATTTTTCGTAGAAAGTTCTTGCAACGAGGTTTGATTCTCTTACTTCCAACAGAATGGATTGCGCTTTTTCTATCCGCGCGTCTTCCAACAATCTTTGCAAAAGCACTGACCCCAAACCGCGGCGTTGAGAACTTTGAGCCACAGCAATATTCTCAATTTCCCATTCATCGCCTAAAGTGCGCGCGACAATGAAACCGTGAAGCGCTAAATCATCTTCTGCAATCAGCATCCTGCGAAGTGATTCGACGTCATTGAATATTTCCTGATATTTTTCAACGGACCAATGGGCTGCGCTCGCCGCCCGCTGCTCAACCTTGAGAATTTGCGGGATGTCTTCAATCCGGGCTGGACGGATGCTCATGTGCAGTCAGAAATTAGCTTTTTGCCGCCACCGGATCGACAGCTCGCCGGATATAGTTCGCATCCAGCGCTTGCGGCGTAACCACATCACCAGCGTTAATTTTTTTCCAGCCGAAGCGTGCAACGTCGGCGCTAGTCGGCCGAGCGACTTCGATTACGGTCTTCCCTGCATCCCGCATAGCAACTGCCAACGCAGATTCCGGAGTCACCAAAACGTTGTTTCTCAATGCTAGCAATAGTTCGGCCTGCGTCATCAATCGCTCATCGATCAGTTCGTTATTCTCGTAAACTCCGACATAAAACTCTTTGCGCCCTGCATCCATTGCAGTGAGCACAGGGCTGCTATCCGAAGATGTGCCAGCCAATATTGCCAGCAACGAAACGGCCGAAATCGGCTTATGCAAAATCTCAGCCAATCCCTTCACCGCAGCCAAACCAATCCGCAGCCCGGTAAACGAACCCGGCCCGGTGGCAACAGCGAAGGCGCCTATATCGTTTTTGCTGAGATGATGTTTGGCGAGCATTGCCGAAATTTTTGGAACCAGCTCAGCCGAAAATGTTCCACCTTCCAACGCAACAACCTCAAGAATGTTGCAATCCTTGGAAGTACATTTTGCCAGCGCAATGCTGCCATTTTTTCCGGATGTATCCACTGCCAGAAGGTGCATGT
Organism: Terriglobia bacterium; assembly: GCA_021325035.1. Taxonomy (GTDB): domain Bacteria; phylum Acidobacteriota; class Terriglobia; order Terriglobales; family Acidobacteriaceae; genus JAJPHW01. The sequence continues at coordinate 689 of JAJPHW010000175.1, read as the reverse complement.
TCACATCACGGTTGCGGCTTAGGATTAGCGTCGGTTTCCCGCCGCACTTCGCCCGTTTTCGAATCCAGCAACCAGTTTCCCTGGTCCGGGCAGCCTTTATCTACGTGTACACTGCCCGGCACATGAATTGTGACCTCGCCAGCGTCGTTGATACCAGTCAGTTCTTCCTGATATGCGCACGCCGGGAGTTGGCCGGTAATCTGATCCCCGAGCTCATTCATACGCGCCATTTTAGTTTTGAGGTCATAGACAACTGGACGGTGCGCTTTGTAATCGCCCGCCGACCACCAGAAATCCGCTGCTACTTTTGATCCATTCTCCGAGAACCCAATTAAATCCACGCCCGCAGCATCGCGTAACGGCACAGAAAAAGTCTTTACCGGTTTGAAATTGGAAGAGTACTGGCTTAAATACAACGTATAAGTCGCCACGCACGAGTTGCCGCTCGCATCAGCCGGGTTGCGCGCCAGCTCAATTGCGGCATAGGCATCGTTTGATCTTTTAGCGTTCGTCGCCCGTTCGGTTTTACTGGAAATTGGCCCGCCAGTTACTTTGGAACATTCCAACGTCTGCGAAGGCGCGAGCTTCACATCTTTTTCCGCCCAGCCCCGAATCGAACCCAGCAAACAGACGCCAATGGCAATGTATTTGAGTTTTAACAACGCTTCAGTGTCCCCCTTCAACCAATT
>JAJPHW010000056.1 GCA_021325035.1 Terriglobia bacterium | reverse complement strand
TTCACCGACATGTTTAGGACGCGTTTCAAAAAGCAAATTGTCGCCGAATTTTTACCGCCCACTCGTGCGACTAAAAAACAGAAGGTCATTATTCTTTGCGATGGCATGCCTTCGATTCCGCGAAAGCAGCCGTTGGCGGAGTGGCTGGCAGGAAAGGGTTATTGGGTGTTTTATCCGCGGTATCGCGGAGCGTGGGAGAGCGACGGAGAATTCCTGGCGAAATCACCACATCAGGACATTCTTGATGTGATTGATTGCCTTCCTCATGGATTTCAGGAGATCGCCTTCGGTCAGAAATTTTCAGTTCGGGCGGATGAAATCTTCGTGATTGGCGGAAGTTTCGGTGGCGCAGCGTCGATTTTGTGTTCGCTCGATCCACGGGTAAAACGAGTGATTGCGAATTGCGCGGTTGTGAATTGGAAGATTCTACGGGAGTCCGAAAAAATGGAGACGTCGAATCCGAGCTATGCAGCTTATATTCACGAGGCGTTTGGAGCGGGCTATCGCTTGACACAAAAAAACTGGAACAAGCTCTATTCGGGCAAGTTCTACAATCCCGCGCATCATATTCAACGGATCAACCCGAGAAAAATCCTCATGTTTCACGCCAAGGATGATCCGCATGTGCCCTATGGCAGCGTCAAAGAATTTGCCGATGAAACTGGTGTCAAGCTCCATTCTCTGCGCTCGGGCGGTCACATTAGTACGGACTGGGTGGCGCGACGCTTTTGGCCGGAGATAAACGCTTTTTTTCATCAAAATAGATCAGACGTATAGCGGGTACAATTTGTAAGGAGGAAATAGTTTGTCTATGGCTCGTTATGCGTTTTTGATCACTCTATTATTTACTTTGAACACGTTTGCGCAAGACGCCCCCGCGGGGCTGAGCGTATTTAAGGCCAAATGCATGATGTGTCATGGCGCGGACGGTCAAGCCAACACGACGATGGGCCGGCAAGTGAATGCAGCGAACCTGTTATCGGCGGACGTCAAAAAACTCAGCGCCGCTGAAATGAAAGATGTTGTCACAAACGGCAAAGGCAGTATGCCCACGTTCTCTGACCAGCTTTCTCCCGAAGAAATTGATGCTGTTGTAGGCTATGTGCGCGCGATGGAGAAAAATGCAAAGTAAATTTTCCTGACAGGAACGATTTTGAGAGAATCGGCACTTTCGGGCAACTTTAATTGGCCTCTGTAGCACTAAAATCTTTCAATATTCCATGGCGACGCTCACCCCAACTATCGGCAAACCGCAAGGTGGTGGGAGCGGCCGCGATTACGATCCGCCGCGCCATAACGGTGGAGATGGCGGCCGTGGGGGAGATAATTTCTACAATTACGGCCAGCGTTTGCGGCGAGCTCGTCTTGGATTATTGCTGGCAACCGCACCGATTGTTACGCTTTTTACTGTCCTCACTTTGGTGTATTTGCTACGGCGGGAGTCGGCCGTTTTGGACCCGAGCGGGTTGCGATACATACATGAGTGGACACCGATTGCCCTGCCAATTCGGCTTCTGCTGATCAATACTCTCCTATTATTCCTAAGCAGCATTACGGCGGAGCTTGCGCGACGGCAGATTACGCGTCAATCTGCTCTGGCTCCTGTGCGTTCGATTCCAGGGGTTTCCTTAGGGAACGAATTTCATTTTCCGTGGCTGGGTTGCACAGTCGCTCTCGGTTTTGCATTTCTAGCCGGACAGTGGCTGGCATGGCGTAGTCTTGCCGCGCACGGAGCTTACATTGCGAGTAGTCCACGCAGTTCATTTATTTATGTCTTGACCGCAGCTCACGCCCTTCACCTGTTGGGTGGCTTGCTGGTTCTGCTCTACACATCCACTATCTCTTTATGGAATAAATCGGTCGAATCCCGGCGGATTGTCGTGGATGTGACCGCCTGGTATTGGCACCTGATGCTGCTACTTTGGATTTATGTCTTCGCCTTCCTATGGATTGCGCGCTGAGCCTGCTAAATCCATTTGCCCATCTTGAACGTAACGTAATTACAAACATGATGCGTTCGATAAAAAATGCTCTCACTGGAATTTTGTTTTGCGCGATGATTTCGCTCGCGCAGAATACAACGCCAACCGCAAAAGCTGGCAGCCCCATGATCAAAGCGGCAGATTTGCAGGCTGATTTGGTTGTGCTGCGCAAAGCATACGAAGAACTTCATCCCGGCCTCTACCGTTACAACACCAAGGCGGAGATGGATGATCACTTCGATGAGCTAAAACGCAAGTTTTCCCATGACCTGTCATTGCAAGATGCCTATTTGGCCTTTTCGGAATTTGCAGCACAGGTAAAGTGCGGGCATACCTATCCGAATTTTTTCAACCAGACGAAAGAGATCGCGGCAGAGCTTTTTCAAGGACAGAACCGGGTTCCATACTATTTTGAGTGGCTGAACGACCGCATGGTGGTCACACGCGACTTTACGCCTGATCACAAGCTTCCGCGCGGGACACAAGTACTGGCTATCAATGGGAATTCAAGCAGTTTGATTCTTAAACGTCTCATGACGATTGCCCGTGCCGATGGATCCAACGATGCAAAAAGGGTTGCGTATCTTGAGGTCACAGGCGACGACAAGTATGAAGCGTTTGACATCTATTTCCCCATGTTTTTCCCGCAGTCAAGCACAACCATACAGTTGCTGGCGCAACGTCCGGGCGAAAGAAAACCAGTAAAAATCGCAGTGCAAGCTTTGACGTATGCGGAGCGCATCGAGCCCAGAAAATCACAAGAGGAAACGCTCCAAGGCGGAGATCAGCCTCTATTTGAGTGGAAATATCTCGATGACGGCAGCGCCTATCTTCGAATGCCGAGCTGGGCACTTTACAACAGTAAATGGGATTGGAAGACTTGGCTCAATGCAAAACTGGATGAACTTGCGGACAAGAACACTCCTGCTTTGATTGTAGATTTGCGAGGAAATGAGGGCGGCAACGATGTCGGGGACGAAATACTCAGCAGGCTGGTTACGCAGGATTTAAAAATTCCGACCTTTGGCCGCCTCGTACGCTACCGGCAGACGCCGGAAGACTTGAACCCGTATCTGGATACATGGGATTCCAGCTTTAAAGACTGGGGTGCTGCGGCTCGTGACTTAGAAAAACCGTGGCCGACAGCTCCGCCGGTTCATTATTTCCTGCTGGTTCGCGAAGGCGAGAGCCCAGATGGAGACGTGATCGTTCATTCTGCGAGGCCTTTTCATGGAAAACTTTTCGTCTTGATTGATGCGAACAACAGTTCGGCCACATTTCAGTTCGACCAAATTGTGAAGGAGAACAAGTTAGGAACATTGGTTGGTCAGCCTACGGGTGGTAATCTGCGGGGCATCAACGGTGGAGCATTTTTCTTCTTACGCTTGCCAAAATCACACATCGAAATGGATATCCCGCTGATTGCGCGCTTCCCTTCGACTCCTCAACCCGATGCAGGAATAACCCCTGATATTTCGGTTGCCAAGAAGATCGACGACATCATCACCGGCGCCGACCCCGAGATGGCCGCAGTCAGGGCGCAGTTGCGAAAATGAGCCTTGCTCTCAGCTGAAAATCGAAACAATCGCTTCGATTTATAATAAAAAGATTCCCTACCCATCCGGACGCTGTCTGGTGACCAGCTGGCGCTTTTGCCGTCAATCGGCAGGATGGCAATGGGCGGATTCCTCGACGAATGTCTAACGAAAGCATTGTGGTACGCGGGGCACGCGTCCATAACCTGAAAAATATTGATTTTGAAATCCCTCATAACGCGCTGACTGTAGTCACAGGCGTTTCGGGCTCGGGGAAATCCTCGCTCGCCTTTGACACAATTTATGCGGAAGGCCAGAGGCGATATGTGGAGTCGCTGTCGGCCTATGCCCGCCAGTTTCTCGAACGAATCGAAAAGCCGGATGTGGATGTGATTGATGGTATTGCTCCAGCCGTGGCCATCCGGCAGAAAAATTCCACGCGCAATCCACGCTCGACCGTTGGTACGGCCACCGAAATCTACGATTACTTACGCCTGCTCTTTGCCCGCGTCGGACGAACCTATTGCCTGCATTGCGAAGCGGAAGTCAAAAAAGACACGGTGGATGAAGTCGCGGCAACGATACTCGGACTGGGCGACGGAACGCGGCTTAATGTATTGTTCCCTCTGCATGCAATTCCAGCGGCTGAGCCTAAGGCCAAAGCAGGACGAGGAAAAAAGAAGGCCGCAGCTCCTGCGCCGATTTCTGACAGCCTGAAGATTCGCTTGAACGATTTACGTCAGCGCGGATTTAACCGCCTCTATCAGCATGGACAAATTTTCGAATTTTCGACGCCGGAATCGCTGCTCGACGTGAATTTTGCCGAGCCTGTGTTTCTTCTCGTAGATCGCATCGCGGTTTCCCCCGATGCGCGGGCGCGCATTGTGGATGCCATCGAGAGCGGCTACCGGGAATCTGGCGAAGTGATCTTTGAAACAGTTCCCCGCTCTGACGATGTCGAGCCTTCACGGCGCCTGCGTTTTTCGCAGCGCTTTGAGTGCAAGAACGATTTCACCAAATACGAAGAACCAGAGCCGCGTCTGTTTTCATTTAATAATCCTTATGGAGCATGTCCGCGCTGCCAGGGCTTCGGCAACACTATCGATTTCGACATTAATCTGGTGATTCCTGATCCCTCGAAATCGCTAAACGAAGGTGCGATCGAGCCTTGGACGAAGCCCAAAGGCAAACCGTGGGTCGCCGACTTAAAGCGATTCGCACGCTCGAAAGACATCCCGCTGGACGAGCCTTGGTCAGACTTGACATCAGAACAGCAGCGCTTGGTCGTGGATGGCGATGGCAAGTTTGAGGGCATTCGCGGCTTCTTTAATTATCTCGAGCGCAAGAAATATAAGCTGCACGTGCGCGTCTTCTTGAGCCGCTATCGTGGGTATTCGCTATGCTCCGCTTGCAATGGAACGCGCCTGCGCGTAGAAGCCCGGCAAGTGAAGATCAATGGCAAGAACATATGTGAAGTCTCCGCGATGACGGTCGAACAAGCAGAGCATTTTTTTGCAAATCTAAAACTTTCGGTGCAAGAAGCTGGGGTTGCCGAACGTTTGCTGCAAGAGATATTGGAGCGTTTGCGCTTTTTGAACGAAGTGGGGCTTGAATATCTCACGCTTGATCGGTTGTCAGCCACGCTTTCCGGCGGCGAAGCACAACGAATTCAACTGGCCACTTCGCTCGGCTCGAGGTTGGTCGGCACTCTCTACGTTCTCGATGAGCCCTCCATCGGATTACACACCCGAGATACACACCGGCTCATCAATATTCTTCATGGTCTGCGTGATTTGGGAAATACGATTTTGGTGGTTGAACACGACCCGGATGTGATGCGCGCCGCAGACAACATTCTTGATCTTGGTCCGGGCGCCGGCGAGAACGGTGGCACGGTGACAGCGGCTGGCAATTATGGACAAATTCTAAAGATGCCCAGTTCGCTCACCGGGCGTTATCTTTCGAATGATCTGAGGATTCAGCTGCCCAGTGCACGCCGCAAGCCAGGCCGCGAGCGTATTGAAATTCGCGGGGCCAAGGCCCACAACTTAAAAAAGATCGATATCTCGATCCCGTTGGGAATGATTGTCGCCGTCACGGGTGTTTCCGGCTCGGGTAAATCGACGCTGGTTCACGATGTTCTCTATCAGGCGTTATCTGCGGCCAAAAAGTTGACGAATGGCAATCCGCTGCCGCCGTCGGCGAGTTGGGAGAGCGTTGAAGGTGACGATTATATTGACGACGTGATTCTGGTGGACCAGTCGCCCATCGGGCGTACGCCCCGGTCGAATCCAGTTACGTATATCAAGGCGTTCGATGGAATTCGCGAACTGTTTGCCTCCCTCCCGGAATCGAAGAAGCGTGGCTTTGCTGCCGGACATTTTTCTTTCAATATACCCGGCGGACGTTGTGAAACTTGCCAGGGCGATGGTACGGTCACGGTTGAAATGCAGTTTCTCGCCGACGTCGAACTGATTTGCGAGGATTGCAAGGGTACACGCTTTAAGCCAACCGTCTTGGAAGTGAAATATCACGGCAAGAATATTCACGAGGTTCTTGATCTTACTGTGAAAGAAGCGTTGCATTTTTTCACCGGTGTACCCAAGATCGCGGAAAAACTCCGCGTCTTGGACGAAGTTGGGCTCGGTTATTTACGCCTTGGTCAATCGGCGACGACACTCTCTGGCGGAGAAGCACAGCGGATGAAGCTGGCAGCGCACTTACAGCCTGCAAACCGCGACATAAGCCGGTCTTCGACGAGTGGATCACGACGACGCATCCGTACGCTTTACATCTTCGACGAGCCCACGACCGGGTTACATTTCGATGACGTCAGTAAACTTTTGTCAGCATTTCGCCGTCTAATTGACGCAGGAGGATCCATTCTCGTCATTGAGCATAATCTGGAAGTCATTAAGACAGCCGACTGGGTAATTGATCTTGGACCGGAAGGCGGCGAGCGGGGTGGGCGCGTCGTAGGAGCGGGAACACCTGAAACGATTGCGGCTTTGCCTGATTCCTACACGGGGAAATTTCTAGCGCCGTTGCTCAACCATGCGGAACACGACCATGCTGTCGGTGAATAACAAGTCGCGGATGTTGCCGATTGCCTGTATGACGGTCGTATTGTCGGCGCATTTGTATGCGCAAACGACGCAGACCGTGCGGCACTATAAAGTTGCGGAAGAAGACCCCGTCGCTGCCGATCTTGCGAAGGCTGAGAGCGCGATTGAAAAGAAGGATTATGCGGCTGCCGAGTCTCTATTAACAAAAATCACGATCACAGATCCAAAAAACTACGCGGCATGGTTTGACCTGGGCTTTATTTACCACGCACAAGATAAGACTCAAGATTCCATCGCCGCTTATCGCAAGTCGGTCGAAGCAAAACCGGATGTATTTGAGTCCAACCTCAATCTCGGACTGATGCTGGCTAAGAACCATCAATCGGATGCTGCCCAATATCTTCGCGCTGCGACAACGCTCAAACCGACAGCCAATGTGGATGAAGGCCGAGCCCGCGCATGGCTGTCGCTTGCCCACGTGCTGGAAACAAGCGACCCCAAGCAGGCATTGGATGCATATCATCAGGCGGCACTGCTCCAGCCGAAGGATCCTGAGCCGCATCTTTCCGCTGCGCAGCTACTGGAAAAAACTGGAGACTTCCCTGCCGCGGCCAAAGAATGTGAGCAAGCTCTCGCTCTCGATCCCTCATCGCAGGATGCGCTCTCGTGTTCCGTACAAACGCAAGTTAAGGCGGGAAATTACGCAGAAGTCGAGCAGTCGTTGCAAAAGATCGCAAGCGCGCGTCCTGATGATCTGCCGGTTCGATTGCACCTGGCGCAGCTTCTGCTTTTGCAAGAGAAAAACGCAGATGCGGTAAGCGTTTTGCAGGAAATAATCAAGCTTGATCCTTCCAGTCAATCGGCACAGACAAATCTTGCATTGGCCTATTTCAAACTCCGCAAATATCCGCAGGCAGAGGCGGTCTATCGCGAATTACTCACCAAATCTTCGAATGATGCCGACTTGCACGCGCGGCTCGGCCAGGTTTTACTCAAGCAACTGAAATACGCAGATGCAGAAAAGGAATTTTTGAACGCCGTGAAACTTCGTCCCGACTTCGGCGAAGCCTACGGAGACCTCGCGACCGCGGCGGTAGAGAATAAAGACTACGAACTCGCCATCCGTGCTGTGGATGCGCGCGACCGGCTTTTGCCTCCTTTGCCGGTTGGCTATTTCTTGCGCGCCTCCGCATTTGACCATTTACTTGACGTCAAACAGGCAGCGGCAAATTATCATCGCTTTCTGGAGTTGGCCAATGGCCAATACCCCGACCAGGAGTGGCAGGCACGCCATCGCCTGATCGCAATCGAGCCGAAGAAATAGACATGCGACTACAAACCATTTCGCTCACTCTGTTTCTGACTGCGTCGCTACTGGCTTTTGCGGTGAAAGATCAGTCGGTGCAGGACCTAATTGCGCGTGCCCAATCTGTGCGCCCTGAGGACCGGCCTGCGTTGTACGTCGAAATCATGGAGCTTCAAATCAAAAATGCCGACCAGCTTTATCGGGAAGGCAAGCCTGAAGCTGCCTTGGCTGCGATCAATGATGCGACGACATACTCAGATAAAGCGCATGATGCCGCCATTGCTGTTCCGAAGAAAATCAAGAATACAGAGATTGCGTTCCGTAAAAGCGCGGCCAAACTTCGCGACATAAAGCGTACGTTGAATTTTGGAGAGCAACCGCCCGTACAATCCGCATCCGATCACATTGAACAGCTACGTTCTGATTTACTCGCCAAAATGTTCAGCAAGAACTAATCATGTGCACTTATGCAAAAATCGCCGTGTTCCTTGTTCTGACGTCATCTTTCTTGCTTTCGCAGGTCCGGCACGACCCGCTCACCGACAATGAAATTACACAGCTGCGTGATTCGGCACTTGATCCTTATACGCGGTTGAAGCTTTACACAGAATTCGCGCGGGCACGATTGACCGCACTCGAACAAGTTCGCACAAACCCAAAAATTACTGACCGCGCCCAGAAAACGCACGACCACTTGCAGGAATTTCTTGATGTTTATGACGAGTTGGATGACAACATCAACAACTTCGATAAACGCGGCGATGATTTAAGGAAAGTCCTGAAGCTTATTATTCAGGCTGACAATGAGTTCCGAATGCAACTTCATGCATTACATGATTCTGGAGCGGGAAACGCAGAAGAATTTCAGCAATATGAAATCGTGCTAGCGGATGCAACCGATGCGGTAAATTCTGCGGCGAAAGACCATCGCGATCTGCTCGCAGAGCAGGAAGAGGCAGCGAAGCATAAGAAGAAATCGTCGCAAGCCGCGGAGCCGCGAGAGTGAGCCGCTTCTTCAATATTTCACTCAGTTTCTCCGTGCTAACCTGATTTCACCGTGTCAGACCGACTTCTCCAAATCTTTCAAGAAGCACACAGAGAGTTGCGCCCGCAGTCTGCCGCACCGGAAATGTCAACCAAGTTTTTCGCCTTTGCCAATATCAACAACACCATCCGGCTGCGCCAGGGCAAACTTTTGGCCCGCGTTTCTGATTTATTGGAAGGAGCACCTGACACAGTTCTTCATTCGCTGGCACATATTCTGCTCGCCAAGATGTATCGCAAACCGATTGAGCGGGCGCATACATTACGCTATCGCCGCTATGTGTCCAGCCATGAACTCTCGCGACAGGCACATCTGGTGCGTCAAATTCGAGGGCGCAAGCGGCTGGCTTCCGCGCACGGCCACACCTACAACCTTGAGGAAATCTTCGATCGCCTCAATTCGTTGTACTTTCATGGACTGCTTGCGCGACCGCGCCTTGCGTGGAGCGCCAACACTGCCCGCAACCGTTTGGGGCATTATGATCCGGCGTATAACGCGATTGTGCTCAGCCGCGTTTTCGACCATCCGCGAGTTCCACGCGCTGCGGTTGAGTACATCGTTTATCACGAGATGCTGCACCTGAAACATCCGGTAAAGTTACGCGGCAGCCGGCGTTGCGTTCACTCTGCCGAATTCCGCGCCGAGGAGAAGCTTTTTTCCCACCTTGCAGAAGCGAAATCATTTCTGAAACACCTATGAGCCGCTCAATGCCTCGCTACGCCATTCACCGTAAATCCCTGCGTATTCGCTTCCACTTCGATTGACTGCCCTTTTTAAACCTTCTATCCTAGATATTGAAATTGAAAATCATTTTCAAAATGGCATGCGGTTAGGAGTGTCTTAATAGATGTTGCAAGCCTTTATCATTACGCTGCGCGAAGGGGTGGAAGCCGCCCTCATCGTCGGCATTACGCTCGCTTATTTGAATAAGATCGGCCGCCGCGACCTGCGCAAGTCCGTGTTTGCCGCATTGGCTGCCGCTTTTGTGGGCAGCATTGCTGTCGCGATTGTTATTTCCCGCACGAATTTCAACCAGGACATTTTTGAAGGCTGGATTATGCTGGCCGCCGCATTTTTCGTCGTCACCATGATTATTTTCATGATGAAAACCGGGCGGAAGATGAAGGGGGACATCGAAGGCAAGGTCAGTTCGCTGGCGACACAAAGCTCGCGCTTTGGCCTGTTTCTCTTCGTTTTTTTGATGATTCTGCGCGAAGGCGTGGAGACGGTGCTGATTCTCTCCGCAGTTTCGCTAAACTCGTCGGAGTTATACAGCTTTCTCGGAACGCTCGCGGGTGTGATTGTCGCGATCACCTTCGGCGTGATGTTCGTCAAAGGCAGCGTTCGCATCAATTTGCAAAAGTTTTTTCGCGTGACCACGGCAATTTTATTTTTCGTAGCGGCGCAACTGGTCATCTCCGGATTGCATGAACTTTCGGAAAATGGAGTGCTTCCCTCTTCCAAGCGGGAGATGGCGCTGATCGGCCCCATTGTTCGTAACGATCTTTTCTTCTTTGTAACGATTGTCGCTCTGGCCGCTTTAATGATTCTGTTTGAAGTGAAGCGACGCCAGCCTGGCCCGCTGCCGGAATCGCCGGCAGAGCGCCGTAAGATTCTTTCCGCTGCGCGACGAGACCAGCTTTGGATGGCATCAGTTTATGCCAGCTCTTTCATTTTTATTTTCCTCGTTACTGCTGAATTCATCTATGCAAAGAGCGTAAGTGCGCTTTCGCCAGCGACTGAAGTGACTTTTATCAACGGTAAAGCAAGCATTCCGCTAGCCTCCGTCTCGGATGGCGATCTGCACCGGTTCGTCGCCCACGAAAATGGCGCCGATGTGCGCTTCCTGCTTTATCAGCGGCCTGACGGCAAAGTTGCCACAGTATTCGATGCCTGCGAAATCTGCGGGCCGGTCGGCTTCTACAAAGGGCCAAATGGCCTGGTTTGCAAGAATTGCGCCGCGCCGATTAACTCGCAGTCAGTCGGCCAGCCGGGCGGCTGCAATCCCGTGCCGATTCAGGCAGAACAAACTGGCAGCGCGGTGATCATCACCGAGTCCGACATCGCATCCAAGAGCAAGCTTTTTCAGCAGCAATAATCTATGTTTGCGCGCCTGGTTTACGAATCGTTCCGGCGCCAAACGCGCCGCAAACTGCTGGCGGCCATTGCCATCACACTCGGCGTTGGCGTGGCCACAGCCATGCTGGCCGTCGCTACGGGTATCGGCGATAAAATCAGCCGCGAACTGCGCACCTACGGCGCAAATATCCTTATAACTCCGCAAGATGACACGCTCGATTTGCAAATCGGCGGCGTTGACCTCAAACCTCCGAGCGATGGTGCGTATCTCAACGAATCCGACCTTCCCAAAATCAAGGGCATGTTCTGGCGCAATAACATTGTTGGGTTTTCACCGATGTTGCCCGTCAACGTAAATGCCGGCTCGCAGCAAATCACGCTTCTCGGAACTTACTTCGCGAAATCGCTGACATTTGGCAAAGAGCAGTTCACTACTGGGGTGACAAAGACTCACCCGTGGTGGAAGGTCCAAGGCGCATGGCCCAATGATGATTCGAACGATGTTTTGTTGGGAGAAAAACTCGCGACTTCCTTGTACAAACATCCTGGGCAGCAAATTGAGATTAACGGCACGTCACGCTCAATTTCTGGAGTTCTTTCAACAGGCGGAGCTGAAGATAATCAGATTGTTGCTCCCCTCCACATCGCACAGGCGATTACCGGGAAGCCCGGCGCTGTCCGCCGTATTTATGTGAGCGCCGTCACAAAGCCAGAGGATGCTTTTGCGCGACGCGATCCTCGTTCGTTGAACCCCGCTGATTACGACCGCTGGTATTGCTCCCCATATGCAGCGTCCATCGCTTTCCAATTGCAGGAAGCGATTCCGCACTCTCATGCCGAGCAGATTCGACAGGTGGCGCAAAATGAAGGGGTCGTGCTCTCACGCATTGAAGGATTGATGCTACTCATCACTTTGGCTGCGCTGTTCGCCAGTGCATTGGCCGTTTCCGCGGCGATGGCAGCTGCAATTCTTGAGCGCCGGGTGGAAGTTGGCTTAATGAAAGCGTTGGGAGCACGAAAAGCTTCGGTCGCAGCTTTGTTCTTTGCCGAGTCTGCTTTATTGGCTGTAATCGGCGGATTGCTAGGCTTTGCCGGCGGGGCTTTGCTTGCCCACCAAATTGGCCAGTCCATTTTTGCCTCGCAGATTACAATTCAGCCTGTACTGCTGCCCATCATTCTCGGAATCGCAGTGCTCGTAACTTTTGCAGGCAGCGCCGTTGCCATTCGCCGGGCGGTAAATCTTGATCCCGCGCTTACCTTGCGAGGTGAAGCGTGAGTGTTGCAATGCGACGGGCAAATGCGCCGCACACCTCCATGTTTCTTAGGATGCTGGTGCGGGCTGCCAATCTTCGCCGCGGGCGGGTCATCACGGCACTCATTGCGATTATGGTCGCTGCTGCGGTGGCCACGGCCATGTTGAATCTTTATGTGGATGTCCAAGCCAAGCTCCGAAAGGAGTTCCGCAATTACGGCGCAAACATTGTTGTTGCCGGAAAAGACGGTCAGGCACTGCCTGCGGATGCCCTGGCTACGGTTCGTTCGATTCTGGGCGCACGAGGATTGGCAGTACCTTTTGCTTACGTAATCGCGCAGGATAAAAACGGACGTTCGGTTGTTGTCGCCGGAACAGATTTTACCCAAGTCGCAGCATTAGATCGCTGGTGGTCGGTAACATCATGGCCGCAGCAACCCAACGATGCCCTGCTTGGAACAAGAGCCTTGTCTGCGATTACACCTGAGAGCCAGCCCTTCGACCTGATATTTCATGACCGCACAATTCATGTAAATCCAGCCGGAATTCTCCATACCGGGGCCACCGAAGACAGCCGTATCTATATCTCGCTTTCCGATTTCACGAACTGGACGGGAGTCGCGCCCATTGTCATTGAAGTGGCAGCATCGGGCAATTCCAACGAGATCTCCTCGGTCATGCGAGAGCTTACGAAAGCGTTGCCGGACGCGGAAGTTCGACCTATCCGCCAAGTCATGGAAGGCGAAGCGAATGTGCTGGGCAAGACTCGCTCCACACTCTATGTTGCATCGGCTCTCATCATTCTGACTGCTTCTTTGTGCGTGCTGGCCACGCTCATCGGATGGGTGTTTGACCGCCGCGCGGACTTTGCCGTCATGAAAGCGCTCGGCGCATCGGAACCCACCATAGCCGCATTTTTTGCCACGGAAGTGGCCATACTCGGCGCGGTAGGCGCAATTTTAGGTTTTGCCGTGGGAATCGCTGTCGCCTCCTGGATTGGGCGGGTTAACTTCCACGCTCCAGTAACGCCACGCTTCGTAATCTTCCCTGCTGTTTTTGCAGGAAGCATCGCGGTCGCGCTCATCGCCGCTGTCGTGCCGATTACTTTGCTCCGGCGCGTGCAGCCAGCTATCATCTTGAGGGGCGAATAATTGATCAAGCTCAAAAATGTCAGCCGCGTTTACCCTGCTCGCACGGATATAGCGGGGGAAATTCGCGCGCTCGACAATTTCTCGCTTGAAGTTGCCCCGGGCGAATGGATCGCCACCATGGGGCCATCCGGCTCGGGAAAATCCACATTGGTTAATTTGATTGGCTGCCTCGATCGCCCGACTTTCGGTGAAATCTGGCTGGACAATCAAAACGTCGCTGGAATTTCAAAGAACGAACTCAACCGCGTGCGGGCCGAGAAAATCGGGTTTATTTTTCAGCAGTTTCATCTCATTCCTTATCTCACCGCTGTTGAGAACGTCATGCTGGCGCAGTACTTCCATAGCATGACCGATGAGCAGGAAGCGCTCGACGCGTTAGACCGCGTCGGCCTTAAAGAGCGCGCCCATCACACGCCTTCGCAGTTGTCAGGCGGCGAGCAACAACGTGTCTGCATCGCCCGCGCTTTGATTAACGACCCGAAGATTATTCTCGCCGACGAACCTACCGGCAATCTTGACGCAGTGAACGAGGAAATTGTTCTTCGCCTGCTGCGGCAGTTGCACCAGCAAGGCCGCACGATTGTCATGGTCACGCACGACCCCGTTGTGGCTCGCCTGGCTGACCGCCACATTGAATTGCACCACGGCAAAATATCTTCCAGCGAAGTATTCTCCATGGCGGACGATGAGCAGTTTGATGAGGTTCTGGAAGAACTTTGGGCGCTGGCGGAAAACAATCAGATTGCCGAACTTGAACACATGGAAGTTCACGGCGCTTTGCCGGTGAGCATCGCAGTTGAAAAAATGGTCGCTCTTGGACTGGTAAGCGCGAGGCCGCACCCTCCTGAGCCGCACCAGCACAAGCCTTTCGTGAATCCCTGTCATGATGCGCTCAAGCCCGCGGCATCTTCGATTGGAGATGGAAGCCAAATTATTGAACTCACGGAACGCGGCCGCGAACGCGCCGTCAGCATCATTCGCCGCCATCGTCTCGCCGAGCGTCTCTTCACTGACAGCCTCGCCATGGACAGTGAATCTGAAATCGAGCAACAAGCTTGCAAGTTCGAACACATTCTCAGCCCGGAAGCAACGGATAAGATATGTACATTTCTCGGGCATCCGGCAACATGCCCGCACGGGGCGCCGATTCCGCCGGGACCATGCTGTCCGGCTGAGCGAGAGCAAGTCACTAATCATGCAGAATCGGCATTGCATCGTCACCAACGCTAACCAAATTGTCATTCCGAAGAGCGTAGCGACGAGAGCCTGCCCTGAGCGGAGTCGAAGGGAATCTGCTTTGCTTCGGGAAAAAGCAGGTTCCTCACCGCTGAAGCGGATTCGGAATGACAATATGGTTAGTGCGGATTAAGGATAACGGTGAAGCTTCCTAGCGTAGTGAATCACTCCCCCTGTGAGTTACTATCTATAATTCATGCCCTCACCCTGCATAGGCGTCTTTGATTCAGGCTTTGGCGGACTCACCGTCCTTAAAGCTTTACTTGAACTCATCCCCGGCGCAGATTATCTCTACTTCGGCGACACCGCCCGGCTTCCCTATGGCTCAAAATCCGCGGAAACCGTGGCCAAGTATGCGGTCGAAGCGTCGAACTTTTTGCAACGGCAGGGCGCGCACATGCTGGTGATCGCATGCAATACGGCAACCGCTCTTGCTTTCGATGAGATCGAAGCGGCTACGCGAATTCCCGTTGTTGGCGTGGTCGAGCCCGGAGCGCAAGCTGCGGCAGCGGCCAGCGAAAACGAGTCAGTCGTCGTCATTGCTACGGAAGCTACGGTAAACAGCCATGCTTATCAGAAAGCGCTAGAAGCGCACGGCATGGACGCCCGCGAAATGGCCTGCCCCTTGCTGGTTCCTCTTGTCGAAGAAGGATGGATAGACCATCCTGTCACCGAGCAGGTCGCGCGCATTTATCTCGAAAAAGCTTTTACCGATGGATTTCAGGCCGCCGATACGCTCTTGCTCGGTTGTACGCACTATCCTCTGCTGGAGGCTGTGCTGCGCCGCGCCGCGCCCGAGCACGTCACGTTGGTGGATTCCGCGGCCTCGACTGCGCGGGTGGTTGCGCAGCAGATGCAGACGCATCCTTACTTTGCCGCGGGGCACCCCACGCATCCTGCGCGCTTAAAGTTCTACGCGACTGACAGTGCGGAGAAGTTCAAGCGACTGGGCGCCCACTTCCTGGGGCAGCCGATTGAGCAAGTCGAGCACGTAGATTTGAAAGAGTAAATCCATTACCGCAGAGAACGCTGAGCACGCAGATTAATTCCGCCGCAAGAATCGGATAGCTCTCAATCCAGCATCCAGTTAACGTGATACTTCATCAGATAGATACCATGTCTCCGCTCGATAACATCACTTGGCACGCATTAACCACTTCGCAGGCGCACTTTGCCGAAGGCAACGGCATGGCGCGGCGCTTCCATACGGATATAGGACCGCTCGCAGGAATCTCCACCTCGACCGTGGAAGGTTTCGCTGCGCTTGCTCAACTAATCGGCCCGAATGAGCCGGCGGCATTATTTTTAAAAGAGGAAGTCGAAGCGCCGTCGAATTTTAAAGTGCTGCGGTCTATCCCCTTGTTGCAAATGCTGCATAACGGAAGCCGTCCGGCGCAGCCGACGCATGAGCATCTTGCGCTCACTCCTGCGGATGTTCCCGAAATGATTGCGCTCGCGCGCCTCACCGAGCCCGGCCCATTTGAGCAACGAACCATCGAGCTTGGCGGATACATTGGCATTCGGCGCAACGGCCAGCTTGCTTCCATGGCCGGAGAACGGCTGCGCATTCCCGGCTATACCGAAATCAGCGCGGTGTGCACGCATCCAGATCATCTGGGCCACGGCTACGCTGGTTCGCTGATGACGGAGATCATTCACCGCCTGCTCGACCGCGGCGATGTGCCATTTCTTCATTCGCGGCATGACAACGACCGCGCCATTGCGATTTACGAACGTCTAGGATTTCGAAAGCACGCGATGCTGCATTTGTTGGTGTTGGCGAGAGTAGAGTGATCTCAAGTGGATCTGTTCCAGAAAGGGCTTGAAACCAGGAACGTAATCCACTCAGCAAGCTCAAAGGTGTTCCAACGTGATAGATAGGCCGTAGGTTGTCACATCATCGGAGGCGATGGCCATCTGAATCGGCGTGCCAGCCTTTGCGTGAATGAGAACCGCACCGGAGTTATAGTACGCCCCACCTTGAGTTGTGCAATTTAATGACACAAAAGGAGCGTTGAATTGTGCGTTGTCATCCGTCCAATAAATCCGGGTTCCCAAGACTTCACCGTTACCACTGCACGAAGCCGATGAAACATAGACGTAAAGCTGAAAATTTGCATCGTCGTTCGTCGTGTACAAATCGAACATCTTTATAGACCCAACTCGGTTTAGAAACTGCTTCTTAGCCACAATCACGGGAATGGACGGTAGATTTTGCGAATCGGGTGCTGTAGTTGTCTGCGCAAAACATGAAGCGCAAAGAACAGCAGCGAAAATGAAAACAATGGCTTGGCGCATTGGGACTCCTAAATCGGACTTAGTTGGTTAATTGTTCAATCGTGAAAGCAACGTCATAGGTTGCATCGACAGGGCCGGTATTGTACGGCTGAAGCTGGAACGATACGGGCTCCCCAACTTTGGGACTGAACATAATCGTTGGAGCTGCGTCCCACACACAACAACTTTCAAACGAAACTGTCGCCACGGAGTCGCCGCCCGCTCCCGACCGGTCAGTCCAGAAAACACCGAAGCTCCAGCCACCATCCTGCGGATAGCTCGTCGTCGTCGCAGAAAGCACTACGCTTACACGGTATAAGCCATTGGTCTGCGGAGTGAAGAGATTTTTGTAGAATGATTTTGTTCCGCCTATCACATGCCATTCCTTAATCACTTTCCATTGCGGAGTCTGACCAAAACTGTGGATAGTGAATGCAATCAAAAGGACGAACAGACTTAGTGTCGCTTTACGCATTGTGAATCCTCCAAAAGAAACGCGCCCAATTCTAGCAAACCTCGCCTGGTGCCCCAGCTCATTGAGCGTCGGGATCTTCGCAGTCGAGATCGTCCGCCGCGCTTTTGGCCATCATGCCACACGCACCAAATACAAAAGCTAAGCCAATGCCCAACATTTCAGCTAGTAGGCGATCCATTTTCGCGAACTCACTAATCGCCTTCCCTCCGAAGAGGAATAGCAAGCCAGCAATCCCAATTAAAATCTGGCTCATTCCTTTCAACAAGATTTTCATAGCAAAGGCATTTTAACGTGGCGGGTACTCACCCCCTCGCCAATAAGTGCCAGGCTTCGCGGTATTTGCCGTTGATGCCTTGACGCAGGCAGTTGCGAGCGGCGAGGACTAACTGATCCCGCGGCGGGATTTTGTCCACCGGCAGGATGTACCAGCCGTCTTCGGGAATGATGTGGACGGCGATGATGTCACATTCCGCCACGCTATAAATCGCGGTTCCACCTTTCTGGCAGAATTGGCATTTGACGTGGTAGCGATCATCCTTCATGTGCGCCGTGCTTTTGACCTGGACGCGAAACAGACTCCGCCCGCGATTGCGAGGGCCGACGTCCACGATGAAGTCGTAAGGCTGATTGTCCCCGTAGGGCTTGGAAACCACGAAGCCCAACTCACTGGCGCGATGGAGGAAGGCGAGTTCGGAAAGCTCTCCACGTTGCTTGGCGTCGGCAGGGACACACTTATCCTCGGGCGCTTTGAGGCGCGGATACGGCTTTGGAGATTTCATTGTTGATTTCGCGGATCCCACCCTTTACGCAAAGAACGCGTAAAGAGTGGGGCACCCGATTTGTTCAAAAACACAAAAGGCGCAAGCTGAATGCCTGCGCCTTTTTCGAACTTTATAAACCTAGATTAGCATATTGGAGGGGGTAAACCCGCCACGGTTTTCGGTTTTATATTGTCTTCAAATTCAATAATATAACCGAAAAACATCAAGTTCAGGGTCTTGACAAGATTTGCACAGAAGGCTTCCTGTGACGGGCGTCACATTTTATCCACAAGAAGCTCAGGCCGGAATGCCTGTGGATAACAAAGTGTCCAGGGGAAATGAAGCCAGAAGTTAATACAACCGAAATTCAACTTCCACGCTGATTTCGACGGCGACAGGTTTGCCGTCTTTCACAGCGGGTTCGAAGCGCCAAGTGCTGAGTTTCTCGACAACTTTTTCGTCGAGGCCAAGACCGAGCGTGCGGGTGACTTTGATGTCGCGAGGACGGCCATCGGGGCCAACGATCATCGAAACGACAGATGTGCCCTGATACTTTGCCTTGCGGGCCTCTTCGGAATAATCGGGGTCAGGATCGTAGATAGCTTTCGGGGCAGAAACACCGCCGCCTACGCGAAAGACACCGCCGCCAATCCCGCCTCCGCGGCCATTGCCAACGCCGGGGCCTGAACCAACACCCACCCCACCGCCAGAACCTGAACCAATGCCTCCGCCCGCTCCCGTTCCGTTCGAAGGAACCATGGAGGGCATGGAAGTTGGGTCGCCGAGATTCGGCATATTCGATGAAATTTTGATTTGGGGCGGAACAACCACGGTCGGATCCACCGTCAGCTTGGGCTGCTCATTGCGAACCACAACGGCCGGAGGCGTAATCTGCTCCATCGAGAACTTGGGCAGCTTGCCTTTGGTGGCTTGAAGTTTGTCGCGGTCTCCACCGCCTCCACCCCCGCCGGATACGTCTTTCGAAGGCTTCAAAACGATATCCGTGGGATCAATTAATTCCACTGTCGCTTTGGGCGCTTCCATCTGCTTGACCATGCGGCGACCGAGAATGGTGAGGCCGATGATGGCAGCAATCAGCACGATGTGAGCGATGGTCGAGCCCCAAACGCCGTTTTTCTTATAGTTGTAAAAGCCCCAAATATCATTGACTGGAATGGGCTTTGAGGTCAGTACCAGTGGGGGTAGCTTTTTCGGAAAGAAAAATTCGTCGAGATTGCGGAAGAGCGATTTCCACAATGGCTCTTCAAACGTGGAAGTGGGCATGAGCAGATGCAGCTCAGGAGCTGACTCTGGCGTTGTTTCCGGCTTCGGAGTTACTTCCACACTCGACATAGTTCTTAAGACGCTACCCGATTGCTGGCGCCTAACATAACTTGATGAATATACGCGGCGTTAAGTTGCTTGCTACCTCATGCAATGTCCAATAACTCAACTACTTGGATGCTGAAACACGATGAAGTAGCTATGTAAAAAATTGTACACCTGATTTTTACGCAAAAAGCTGTGATTTTGGGCGTATCTCTCCGGTGAACCTAAGTATCAACCGCAAACTGTTTCGATGCGGGTTTGGAAACATACGCAGAAACAATCAAGGACTTATAATGAAATAAATCCACTATTTTGAGGAAACTACGCGAGTGCCGCTAGAGCTGAAATCCACCATCAATCTGCCGAAAACCGACTTCCCCATGAAGGCCAGCCTGCCCCAAAATGAGCCGAAAATTCTGGCGAAATGGGAGCAAACGGATATTTATGGGCAGATTCGGGCTGCGCGGAAGGGCGCGCCATTGTATGTGCTACATGACGGGCCTCCGTATGCCAATGGGCCGCTGCATCTGGGCCACGCGCTGAATAAGTGCTTAAAAGATTTCATTGTGAAGTCGAAGACCATGGCGGGATTCGACTCACCCTATGTTCCGGGATGGGACTGTCATGGCTTGCCCATCGAGATAAAAGTGGATCAAAAGCTGGGCGGCAAGAAGTTGCAGATGCACCCCAGCGATGTGCGCAAAGAGTGCCGCGCCTACGCCCAGAAATACCTCGATTTGCAGCGTGAGCAATTCAAGCGCATTGGAGTGTTTGGGCGATGGAATGATCCCTATTCGACGATGACGCCGTCGTATGAGTCGGCGGTGATAAGGACGTTCTTCGCGTTCTATGAAAACGACTTTGTCTATAAGGGATTGCGGTCGGTGTATTGGTGCATCCACGACAAAACCGCATTGGCGGAAGCGGAAGTCGAGTATGAGAACCATGTAAGCCCGAGCGTGTATGTGCGCTACAAGCTGTTCTCTGCGCCAGAAAAAATTGATCCGCGGCTGGCGGGCAAAGAGGTTTATACGATCATTTGGACGACTACGCCGTGGACGCTGCCGGCTTCACGAGCGGTGGCGTTTAATCCAGATTTTGTTTATGTTGCGCTGGAAAATCCTGAGGATGGGAAAGTCTATATTGTTGCGCGTGATTTGGCCGAAGCGACGAAAGTTGCGACCAAGCTGGAGAACACGAAAGAAATCGCTGAGTTTAACGGCGCGGTTCTGGATCGCACTGTGTTTTTACATCCATTTCTCGATCGGCAGGTTTTGGGCGTCAATGCGAACTATGTGACGACCGAGCAAGGAACGGGCGCAGTTCATACCGCTCCAGCGCATGGCGCAGACGACTTTACCACCGGCGTGAAATATCAGATCGAACTAACTTGCGATGTGGATGCTGCTGGGCGTATCCACAACGGCCTGCCGGAATACGATGGCTTGCAGGTATTTAAAGCCAATGCGCCTATCGTCGAGTTACTCGAAAAGCGCGGAGCACTGATGGGACGGCGGGATATTGAACATTCGTATCCGCATTGCTGGCGCTGCCATAATCCGATCATTTTTCGGGCGACGGAGCAGTGGTTTATCTCGATGGAAACTCCAATGCCAGAGGCGTTATCCGGTCAAACCGGAAACGAAACTTTGCGGCAGCGGGCATTGGCCGAAGTCAAGAAAGCGAAGTGGGACCCGGCCTGGGGTGAAGAACGCATCTCGAACATGATTGCCACGCGGCCGGATTGGTGCATTTCCCGGCAACGCATTTGGGGCGTGCCGATTGCGGTGTTTCTGTGCGAAGGATGCGGCAAACCGCTGAATGATCAGAAAATCAATCGGGCTGTAGTCGAATTGTTTGCAAAATCGGGCGCGGATGCGTGGTACACGCCAGAAGGCGATTCGGCGCTTCCCTCTGGCACGAAATGTCCGCATTGTGGAAAAAGCGAATTTAAAAAAGAAACTGACATCCTCGATGTCTGGTTTGAGTCGGGATCGAGCCAGGCGGCGGTTCTTGGCCATGAGCCCGGCCTGCCTTGGCCGGCAGATTTGTATCTCGAAGGCGGCGATCAATATCGAGGATGGTTTTTGTCGTCTTTATTTTGTGCGCTGCCGGTGCGTGGGCATACGCCATTTCGCATGACGGTTACGCCTGGTTGGACACTCGATGAGCAAGGCCACGCAATGTCGAAGTCGAAGGGCAACGACGTTGATCCGGTTGACATTGCGAACCGATTGGGCGGAGAGATTGTCCGGTTGTGGGTTGCCTCGGTGGATTTTCGCGATGACGTTGCAGGTTCGGAAAACCTGATGCAGCGGGTGGCGGAGAACTACCGCAAGATTCGGAATACTGTTCGCTATATTTTGGGAAATCTGGACGGATTCAATCCGGCAAGCGATGCAGTGCGATTTGAAGAGTTGGAATCGATCGATCAATACATGTTGCGCATAACGGCGCGCATGGCGAAAGACGTCGTTCAACATTATGAAGATTTCGCGTTTCATCGCGTATATCAACGCGTAAATCATTTTTGCGTGGTGGAATTAAGCGCCTTTTATTTCGATGTATTGAAAGACCGGCTATATATTTCGGCGCCAAATTCACCCAAAAGACGGGCCGCACAGACGGCGATCTGGCGGATTGGCGAAGCCTTAGTCCGGTTGCTCGCGCCGATCATGAGCTTCACGTGTGAAGAAATCTGGGGACACTTGCCGCACGTGGATGGGCGATTGGCGAGTGTGGCATTAGTAAAGTTTCCAACGGAAAAAGAACTTCTTGCCGGGGCGGCCAGCGAAGAC
Organism: Terriglobia bacterium; assembly: GCA_021325035.1. Taxonomy (GTDB): domain Bacteria; phylum Acidobacteriota; class Terriglobia; order Terriglobales; family Acidobacteriaceae; genus JAJPHW01. The sequence continues at coordinate 5,659 of JAJPHW010000056.1, read as the reverse complement.
GCCAGGCAAAGCGAAGACTGGACAGTGCTTCGTGGAGTACGTGAAGAAGTGTTAAAGGCATTAGAAGAAGCGCGAACAGGCAAGCTGATAGGAACTGGACTGGAAGCACAGGTGCGCCTATCAGCCTCCGAGCCAATGTATTCCGTGCTAGCGCGGCATCAAGATCAGTTGCGCTATTTGTTTATTGTTTCCGCCGTGAGTTTGGAGAAAGTTGAAGCGAGTAACGGGGACTCAGCTTTGCGGGTACAAGTAAGCAAAGCGGATGGGAAAAAGTGCGAACGCTGCTGGAATTATTCGACGCGTGTGGGCGAGGACGCTGAATATCCGACAGTCTGCGAACGGTGCAGCGCGGTATTGAAAGAAATTACAAAAGATTCCGCCGCTTAGCCGCGGAGAGATGCATCCAAAAAGCGCATGATCATCTCATCGCCTGCGACACGATATAGAACCTAAATATGACATCTGATAAGCAATCCCCAGCGCACGGCAAACACTTGTTGATTGCTGTTGTCGTTCTCGCCCTCGACCGGCTCACGAAGTGGCTGATTGCACGCGACATCGCGCTGCACGATTACATTCAAATCATTCCAGGATTTTTTCGTTTGACGCACGTGGAAAACCGTGGGGCGGCGTTTTCACTGTTTGCGGATTCAAATGCTCCCTGGCGAACATCTCTACTGGTGACGTTTTCGCTGGTCGCATTGGTCATTGTACTGGCGTTGCTTTGGAAGAATGGCCACTCACTGAGCAGCACCGGGGTGGGGTTATCCTTAATTTTGGGCGGCGCCTTGGGGAACTTATGGGACCGATTGATGACCGGCCGGGTCGTGGATTTTCTGTTGTTTTATATCGGGCAGTATCAGTGGCCGGCGTTCAATGTGGCCGATAGCGCGATTGTAGTGGGCGCAGGGTTGCTGGCAATTGAAATATTGTTCACCAAGACCGCGGAAAAGAAGTTAGCGTAGATTTCCTTAATATGGTCGAGATGTTGTCGAGCTTTGCTCCGGCTGCTCTGTCGTCCGAGCTCCGCTCTGAGCAAGTTCATACGAGCGTCTTCACATAGTCCTTAGGAACTCCTCGGGCGTGCTCTTCGTATCATCATGTAGTTGGGCCACTCTTTGTCTTTTCCTTGGAGGGCGATGAAACTCGTCATTGACCACGTCAGCAAACAATACGGCAGTAAGGTTTGGGCGCTCCGCAATTTCAGTCTGGAATTAGGCCCAGGAGTGGTGGGATTGCTCGGCCCGAACGGAGCCGGCAAGAGCACACTGATGAGCATCCTGGCGACGATCACTCGCGCCACCGAAGGCAGCGTGGTATGGAACGGTACAAATATCGCGAACAATCCCGATGCACTGCGCTTTGTTCTCGGCTATCTGCCACAAGATTTCGGGGTATATCCCAACCTCAATCCAGTGGAATTCCTCGAATATCTTGCGGCGGTCAAGGGATTGGACGCTGCTGCGTCACGCCGACGCATTGATGAATTATTGAATTTGGTCAACTTGACCGAGGCCCGTAAGCGCCCACTGGGCGGGTTTTCCGGTGGCATGAAGCAACGAGTTGGCATTGCGCAAGCACTATTGAACGATCCCGAACTGCTCATTGTGGATGAACCTACGGCTGGGCTGGATCCCGAGGAGCGCGTACGTTTTCGTAATCTTCTTTCTGATCTTTCCGGCGAAAGAATCGTTATTCTGTCCACGCACATTGTTTCTGATATTGAAGCCACGGCCACTGACATTGTGCTGATTTCTAAGGGCGCGCTGGTGGCGCACGCCTCGCCTGAAGAATTGCTGCGGCAAGTCGAAGGGAAAGTCTGGGAGTGGGTGGTGCCGAGTGCAGAAATGAACGCCGCGAAACAAAAATATCTGATCAGCAGCACCATGCGGCGCAGTGACGGCGTACATGTTCGCGTACTGGCTACGGAAGCACCAGAAGGCGCGCAGCCGGTGATTGCGAGCCTTGAGGACGCGTATTTGTATCAACTCGCCAATCATCGCGCCGAGGGCACAGCGTGAAAAACGCACACGTGCTCTACCACATGGTGAAGGCGGACTTGCTGGAACGCGTCCGACGCTACGGCTATTTGCTCACGTTGTTATTCACGTTATTTATGGCATACGGCGTTTACACTGGACAACTCGCCTACCAGTTTGAGGGACATCGCGGCGTTTACAATTCAGCGTGGCTGGGCTGTGAAATGGCTCTGGTCACGACGGTCTTTCTGACACTGTTTGGTTTTTATGTCGTAAAGAATACGATCCAGCGGGACCGCGAAACGCGCGTCGGTCAAATCCTCGCCAGCACCCCGATGAGCAAAAGTTTCTATACGGTTGCGAAAGCCCTCAGCAATTTTGCGGTACTGACGACCATGATTCTAGTGCTGGCTTTAGCCGCATTGGCCATGCAGCTTCTGCACGCCGAGAACCGCCATATTTACCTCTGGCTGTTGCTGTCGCCTATCATGGCATTTGGTCTGACTGCTCTGGCCGTAACCGCAGCCCTGGCTGTTCTCTTCGAAACCTTGCCGGGACTGCGTAGTGGGCTGGGCAATGTGGTTTACTTTTTTATTTGGATTTCACTTCTCATTGCAGGGGCGCGCCCTCTCGACCAGAACCGGCCAGTAACCACAGGGCGCTACTTTGCTGACTTTAGCGGAATCGTTTCCATCAGCAGCCAAATGCAGGCAATCGTGCGCCATCTCGATCCGCAGTACAACGGCGGCGTTGCGCTGGGAGTCGCGTTTAACGCCGACAGGCTGTCGGCCAAGAGATTTCTGTGGACCGGACTGGCCTGGAACCCAGCCATGGTGTTGAGCCGGCTTATGTGGCTGATGATCGCCGCCGCAATTGCATTGCTTGCCTCGCTGTTTTTTGACCGCTTCGATCCCGCGCGTGGGTGGCAATTCGCAATGAGAAAAACAAAAGCGCAATCCCCGATTGAGAATTTCGAAGCGGCTGTCAATCTGCCGGAACAGGTTGTATTGCCTGCGCATCTCACGCCGCTGGTGCACACGAGTTCCGGGCATAAACTGCGCTTCATTCACCTAGTTCGCTCTGAATTGCGCTTAATGCTGAAGGGCCTGCGCTGGTGGTATTTGGTGGCTGCCGGATTGTTGATTGCCGAATTCGTGGCTCCGCTCGCTGCGGCACACGGGAGCGTGTTAGTTGCCGCGTGGATTTGGCCAATCTTGATTTGGTCGCAGATGGGATCGCGCGAGAATCGCTATGCAACACGGTCGCTCATCTTCTCCTCGCCGCATGCGCTTTATCGCCAACTTCCAGCAGTCTGGACAGCGGGAATTGTGGTCGCTCTTGCGACCGGAAGTGGAGTCGGCATTCGCTTATTGCTAACCGGGAACTTACACGCTTTCGCGGGCTGGCTGGTGGCAGCGGCATTCATCCCCAGTCTGGCTATTGCCTGCGGAGTTTGGAGCGGAAACAGCAAGTTGTTCGAAGCGATTTATACCGTGTGGTGGTACATCGGACCGCTAAACCACCTTCCGGCCTTGGATTTCATGGGAACCACACCAGCTTCCGACCATACCCCGGTATATCTTTTCCTCACCATGGGATTGCTGGCAGCTTCTCTGTTTGGGCGGCGGGTCAGGCTGGCGTACGCATAGACAGTAGCTATGGTCGAGCTGCGCTCGACCGGGCAGATGGGGACATCTGCCTGCACAATCTCCTACACCGACAACACTTGCAGCACGCGAGCGACGGCGACACGGAATATCTCTTCCGGAACAATCAGGCTCAAAATTAAAAACCCATCGGATGGAAAATCATAAAAGTGCCCTGGATGTACAAGGACAGAAGCTTGCTGCAAAAGCTGAATAGCAAGGTCTTCGTCCGACTGTGTGACCGGGACGCGGAGAACGGCATACCAGCCACCTTCGACATGCAAACGTTCGCAATGGCGCTGGTGAGCGAGTTGGCGATCAAGTTCTTCGAGGTTCGCACGCACGCGAGCGAGTAAAAGCGGCTGAATCGAAAGTCTTTGATTCAATAAAACCGGCGCGGCATATTGAATGGGCGCGTTCATCGAGAGATATGTATCTGCAATGACCTCGAGGCGTTCGAGTGCGAGTTGAACCATCGAGGGTGGGCCCGAGGCAACCAGCCAAGCCAGTTTCATCTGCGGCAATGCAGAGATTTTTGAAATTCCACTGAGCGTAAATGTCAAATTTTGCTGATTTGTCGCGAAAGTTGCTTGCAAGTTTGTGTCGAGACTGTAGTCGAGAAAAACTTCGTCCACGATCAACGGCAAATTGTGCTGCCGGCAAAAGTCATTAATGGCGCTGCGCTCTGGGCCATGAACGTAAGAACCAGTGGGGTTGTTCGGGTGGACCAGCACGATGGCACGTGTGCGATCGGTGACGGAGCGGTGAAGCGATGGAAAGTCAATTTGCCAGCCATGATCATAAATCAGCGGGAATGGAACCAGCTTCACATCCTGCAAGTCAGCCAGAAAATCGAATAACGGATAACTGGGCTTCGGAACCAGGATCTCATCGCCGGGGTTGCAGAGCAGGCGAAAAACGTACGAGTAAGCTTCGCTCGTGCTCGTGGTCAGCAAAATGGATTCCGGCGAAACTGGAGGCGTGGCGGGCGGTTGCGTGTGATATTGCGCGCAATAACGCGCGTAGTAATCCTGATAGTACTGCGCAACACACTGACGCGCTGTGAGCAGGCCTTTAGCTTGCGGGTCATAGTCCAGCGAGGCGGGATGGGCGAGTGCCGAAAGTATGGCTTCGCCGTCGAAGGGCAATTCGGCCCGTGTGGGGTTCGAAAGCGTGAGGTCGAGCACTTCCCTTGCCTCACGATTTATCTCGCGGTGGACTTCGGTGAATCGGTTCGGGGTGAAATTCCATTGCGTGCGTTGAGAAAACATCACGGGACATAATACGCGAGGGAACATCAACGCGCCGAGGATTAGCACCAAAGAGTAAAGCAACGCGACTCGCGCCTTAACCGCGTCCGCGACCTCGGACAATGCATCTATCGCGGCGCATATTCTAGACAAAATACTAGATTAGATATATTCTACTTTTTCTCATGCAGGCCGATGCTATTAAACGCTCCCTCGAGAGCAATGGATTGCGCTTCACGGCGCAGCGTTACGCCGTGCTGGCATTCTTAATGGAGTACAAGGGGCATCCCACGGCTGCGGAAATCTTCAAAGCGGTCAATCGTATAGATCCCCGCTCTTCCAGAGCGACAACCTATAACAATCTAAGAGATTTGGTAAAAGCAGGTTTGGTGCGGGAAGTAGCCGTCGAAGGTCGCGCCGGACGCTTCGATTTAGAAGGTGTACAGCACCACCACTTCATCTGCGACCGCTGCGGCAACGTTGAGGATATGGAGTGGTACGACGTACCAAAGCCCGATTCTCGTTCTCTCGGCAAGCGAGTTGTTCGCGACTGTCAATTGATTTTTCGCGGATTTTGCATGAATTGCGCACCTCGACGGGCTCGTTGATTGGGTTTGGCGATCATCATTAATTTGAATTTTTTGACTTAAATCGAAAAGGAAAAACATATGGATAATACACTCGCAACTTCGTCGGGAAGCGTCAGCCCCGAAACCAAAGATAAAAGCACCCTGCCCGAAGCGAAGTGCCCGTTCAATCACGGAGCATCGGCTCCCACCAATCG
>JAJPHW010000053.1 GCA_021325035.1 Terriglobia bacterium | reverse complement strand
ACTAAAGAGTTGGCACTACAGAGCTATTGCGCCACGGCGGCAATGTCGGAACAATGGGCGCAACGCGGCTTTTGCAGCAGCATCTAATTAACGGGAGGCGGAATGGCCATTCAACCGGTAGTAATGGGAGCGCAGCAACCGTTAGAAGTGGAACAGGAAGCCAAGAATATTCGCCGCCTGCAAATGATGATTTCAATGGTGATGTCGGTCATCAGCCAGGACCCGAATCTCACGATTGAGGAAGCATCCGAACTGGCGGCGGGCGCGAAACGCGCCGCCCTGGCCATGTTCCCAGATAAAGAGCTGGCTTTTGATCTTCTCTACAAGCCACGAATCCAGCGGTTGATGAATGAGAGATTTCGGTTGCAGTAAGAAGCTTAAGTAAATTCAAAAACGGGCACCCACCTCAGACGAACTATTGGTTTGCTCCCTCGAGTAGATGTCAAAGGCCCCACCCTGTCGTAAAGAGCGCGACAAGGATGGGGCAACCGGAGAAGCTTATTTCTTGAGTGGTAATGAGGGAGATTAGTTCTCTCCGCCGGGTGCGCTACCACCCCACAAGGCGTTGCCACCCCATAGGGCGTTGCCGCCCCATAGGGCATTTCCACCCCAGAGAGCATTCCCGCCCCACAAAGCGTTTCCGCCCCATAGTGCATTGCCGCCTGAATCAGCCGATGATGGCGATGTTGAGGCCGACGCTGCTGCCGCGGTTGCCGCGTTCGTCATCACGAATTGAGATGATCCCCACACCGCTGCATTCGACCAGGTCGCGGACGTATTCCAGACCGCCGAAGGATCGTCATGCAGATACACACTGTTGGTGCTCTTATTGAAGGTCGCAATCGGCGACATCGCCGTTCCCTTGGCCAAGTCGGTGTTCAACAAAGCCGCTTCGAGGTCCACATAGCCCGCGCCCACCGTGAATATGTCATATTGGTCGGTATAGGTGATTCCCGAAACCGGATCAATGTAGGTGCTGGAGGAAGGAAGCGACTTCCACGCGGTCTTCATCAGCCGTGCCTTCACTTGATCGGGCGTGAGGTTCGGAGTTTTTTGCAGCATGTCGGCAACCGCGCCGCTCACGACGCCTGCCGCCATGCTGGTTCCACTCAGCGTGAAGTAGGTAGTTGACGAGGCACTGCTTCCATGCACCTCATAAAAACTGTCGGGAACGTGGTTGGCGGGGAATTCGGTGTACAGCGTTGAATTCGGCGCCTCCAGCGAGACCAGCAAGTTGCCCGGAGCGACGACATCAGGCTTTACGACTGCGTCGCCCGCCGTGGGCCCCTTCGAGCTATAGCTCGCGATCAAGTCATCCACACGCGTCGGTGTGCCCATCGGTTTCATCGCGCCTACGGTAATCACATACGGATCATTCCCAGGGGCAGTCACCGTCCCGTAGCCATCGGTTGCCTGGGTGCGTCCGTTATTGCCCGCAGACACCACGACGACGATCCCGCTCTTCCATGCCGCTTCTACGGCCTGGCACAGCGGATCGAGCTTGTAGCTCTCATACACTTCGCGGCCCAGCGAAAGATTCATCACCCTGATGTTGAACAGTGGCTTCAACAAAATTGCCGTGCCGATCGCGGAAATCACCGCGCTGTCGCTGCCTTGGCCATTCTGATCGAGCACACGCAAATTGACCAGGTTTGCGCCCGGCGCAATTCCTTGAAATGTCTTCGTGTATTGCGGTCCTGTGGAACTCGCTCCATCGCCAGCAATCAATCCGGCGACATGCGTGCCGTGTCCATATTGATCGTTCGCGCTCAAATTACCGGGAACGAAGCTCTGGCTCCAAACCACGCGCGATCCTCCCAAGAATCCGCCTTTGAGATCGGGATGGCTGCTTACGCCGCTGTCTACCAGGGCCACGCCGATGCCTGCGCCCGTGTAACCAGATTGCCATGCGGCAAACGCATTGATCGCCGGCGCGGCATTGCTCAGGTTCGGCGCCAGAACGCGATCCAGACTGATGTATTTCACATTCGACTGGTTGGAAAGCGTAAGCACGTTCGCTAGCGGCAAGTCCGCAACCACCGCATTCACCAAAGGCAAGCTATTTAAAATCGATCCCAGAGTCCCCAGCAAATTCAGATCAAGCACTCCCGGCGCCTGGTTGTATTGCACGATGACCTGCACCTTTGCTGCCTTAGATTGCTGCAAGTCAGGAGACAGCTTGGAGTTGTTGGCGTAAGCTGCTGTCGCGGCCAATATCAGCGCAATAATGAGGAGTTTTTTCATAGTCGTTCTTCGATGCCTTTCACCGGGTACCAGGGGCGGCCCAGAAGGCGCGCTAGTTCCCACCCTGTAAAGTGCAGATGGATTGCCAAATCGGCGAAATTATCCCCAGCTGAATCAAAGGTTTACAGAACCAAGATGGGCCAACTATGGGACGCTTTGTCCCCGTGGCCCGAGCATGGGACAACTTGTCCCATGCCGATTTTCGGCATTGCCGCCAAAGGCACGAATATATGAAGAAAGCCCGACGTAGGCGATTGATTCAAAAGGCGAACACGACAGTAACCGGCGCAGCTACTTTTAAAGCGAACTTCGGCACCACTTCGGCAAAAATTAGGTATTCCAATGTCACGGGCACGCCAGTTTGGGGCAAGTGTGTTTATCGGGGGGATGGGTGTAGCTGGCTTTGCCTGTTTGGCGCTGGCCTTTGCGCATCTTCATCCCACGGATACGACTCGCTTCGTTTGTTATCTGATCGTGGCCGTCCTGGCTTCGTCGTTCAAGGTCAATCTGCCCAGTGGCACGTTGTCAGTCAACTTTTTGTTTACGTTGCTAGGCATTCTAGAGTTGGGTCTGCCTGAGACCTTACTGCTCGGCTTGGCCAGTACCCTGGCCCAGTTTTTCTGGAAGCCCACGCGCCGCCTGCAAGTGGTCCAACTCATCTTTAACCTGTCGCAGGTCACGGTCTGCGGCGCAGCTGCCTATGGTGCGTACCAGCTTGTGTCCGTTTACATTTTGCATGGGCCCGGCCCGCTGGCCCTTTTAGCGGCTGCGCTCGTTCACTTTGCGCTCAACTCGCTGGCCACGTCCACTGTGATCGGTCTAACTGAAGACAAGCTCATCTCCAAAGTCTGGTCGGATTCTTATGTCTGGTCATTCCCTTATTACATGGTGGGCGCAGCCATCGCCGGTTTGGTCAACTTCCTCAACCAACACATCGGATGGCAATCCTCGTTGCTGGTTTTGCCTCCCATCTATTTGATGTATCGCTCGTATCGCCTTTATCTGGGCAAGCTCGAAACCGAAAAGAAACACGCCGAACAGGTTTCGAGCCTTCACCTGCGCACCATTGAAGCTCTCGCGCTCGCCATTGAAGCCAAAGATCAAACCACGGGCGAGCATCTGCAACGTGTTCGTGTTTACGCGATGGAGCTTGCCAAAGAACTGGGCTTGAATGATGACGAACGCGAAGCTCTTCGCGCTGCGTCAGTGCTTCACGATATCGGCAAGCTCGCGGTGCCCGAGCATATCATCTCCAAACCGGGTCGTCTGACTCCGGAAGAATTCGAGAAGATGAAGATTCATCCTATCGTCGGCGCGGAAATCCTCGAACAGGTGGATTTCCCATATCCAGTGGCGCCTATCGTGCTGGCGCACCATGAGAAATGGGATGGCAGCGGATATCCGAACGGGACTGCCGGAGATGCCATTCCAATCGGCGCCCGCATTCTTTCCGCCGTGGATTGTCTCGACGCTCTCGCTTCCGACCGCCAATACCGCAGAGCTTTGCCGTTACATGAGGCGATGGCCAAAGTAGTGTCTGAATCTGGCGCGGCATTTGATCCGAAAGTCGTTGACATCTTGCAGCGCCGCTATGTGGATTGGGAAAAACTTGCGCGGCAGCAGCCCTTGCAATCTCCACCGAAGCTCTCGACTGACGTCAAGGTGAAACGCGGTCTCGCGCCGGACGCGGGCTTCGCCGGCTCTGACGCACCCCAAACTACGATCCAGAGCACTGACTCTGAGGACCGTTTTGCCGCCGCGCGTGCGCAAGCTAAGAGTCTCGTCGATCTGGCCTGCGAACTCCGCAGCTCTCTCGCGCTCGGCGACATTCTGGCGTTGTTGGCGGCGCGTTTACAGAATCTAGTGCCGCACGAATCGATTGCTGTTTACCTGCGCCGGGGCGATGTTCTGGTTCCGGCGTTCGTCAGCGGCCAGAACGCGATTCTGTTTGCTTCATTGAAAATTCCTCTCGGGGAAGGCTTGTCGGGGTGGGTCGCCCAGAATCACAAACCCATTCTGAACGGCAATCCGTCGGTCGAACCGGGATATCTCAATAATGCCGCACTCTATAGCACTCTGCGGTCTGCCCTCGCCGTGCCGCTGGAAGCAAACTCGGGAGTCGTCGCTGTGATTTCACTCTACCGTGCCCATCAGGACGCGTTTGCAAAAGACGAAGTTGAAATATTAGAGATATTTGCTTCCCGTCTGGGAGAGTCCATCGCTCAGGCAGCAGCTCCCAAGGCCAGCTCGGCCAAGGCAGGAAGATAGATTCCAGGTTAGGTTGCGCAGAACACTTAGACCAGCTTTAGCCTATAACCGAAGCGGAATGAGCGACGCTGGTTGCTCTCGAATCCTTCCGAAGATTAGACTCTTTCCGGGGCATACCTCATGAAATTTTTCTCGCGATTATTTATTTCGCTCTTACTGCTGACATTCCCTTTTCTGGCGATCGCTGATGATGGCCAACACCACGAAGAGCTGACCGAGGAGCAGTTGGGCACGGTGCATTTTCCGGTCTCCTGCGAGGCCAAAGCACAGAAAGATTTTGAGCGCGGGGTCGCGCTGCTGCATTCATTTTGGTATGCGCAGGTCGAGAAGCAATTCACGCAGATTGCGAAGGATGATCCGCAGTGCGCGATGGCGCATTGGGGAATCGCGATGGGGTTGTGGCACCAGCTTTGGGACCAGCCGGATGAAAAAGTTGTGGCGCACGGATTGGCCGAGGTGAAGAAAGCCGAGGCGTTGCATCCGAAGACGGACCGCGAAAGAGATTACGTTGCGGCGATGAGCGCTTTTTATTCGGATTCACAAAAGCGCGACCATCAGGCGAGGGCAATCGCCTACTCGAACGCGATGGAGGCGGTGTACAAGAAGTATCCGGATGACAAAGAGGCCGCGGCATTTTATGCGCTTTCTTTGCTGGCCTCGGAGCCGGAACACGACACAACCTTTGCCAATCGGAAGAAAGCGGCGGCGGTGCTGGAGGTTTTGTTTAAAGAAGAGCCGAACCATCCGGGTGTGGCGCACTATTTGATTCATAGCTACGACAAGCCGCAATTGGCGGAGCTAGGATTGCCCGCGGCAAGAAGATACGCGGAGATTGCTCCGGCGTCGCCTCATGCTTTGCACATGCCTTCGCACATTTTTGCCCGGCTGGGATTATGGCAGGACGACATTAATTCGAACCTGGCTTCGATTGCGGCGACGCGCAAGACGGCGGCGATGCACATGGGCGACGAGTCGCACCAGTATCATGCGATGGATTTTCTGGTGTATGCCTATTTGCAGTCAGGGCGCGAGGCAGAAGCGCAGGGCGTGGTGGATGAGATCAAGGCGATGCCAGCGAAGCAGGAGCACATGTATGGAATGGATTTTGATCCACGGTCGTATGTGCTGACGGCGTTTCCGGCGAGGATTGCGCTGGAATTGCACCATTGGCAGGATGCGGCAGCATTGAAGCCGTTGCCTGACGCCAAGCCAGCCGACCAGGCCACGACTTATTGGGCGAAAGCGATTGGCGCGGCGCGGAGCGGCAACTTGGGTGAAGCGCGAAAGAATGTCGCGCAAATTCAAGCGGCACACGCAACGTTGGTCGCGCAGAAGAAACCGATGATGGGCGCAAGCGTGGAGAATTTGCAGAAAGAGGCGATGGCGTGGGTGAACCATGTGGAAGGCAACAATGCCGACGCTGTCCGCGCACTGCGGGAGTTGGCGGAGAAAGAAGAAGCGGAAGGCAGTGAAGTCGGCGACATCCCTGCGCGAGAAATGCTGGCCGATATGCTGATGGAGATGCGGCAGGCTGACAAAGCGCTGAGCGAATATGAGGCGGATTTGAAGTTCAATCCGGGACGGTTTGATGGATTGTACGGCGCGGCCCAGGCGGCAAAGTTGGCGCAGCAAAACGACAAAGCCAATGAGTTTTATGCGCAGCTGGTGAAGTCGTGCACAGGCGCGACTTCGTCGCGGCCTGAGTTGACGCAGGCGAAGCAGTTAGTGGCGAGTAAGTAAACTTGCTATTTAATCCAGAGCATCTTGGCGATGAGGACGGCGAGGATCGCTAAAGATCCGAGTAGCGCGTTGTATTCGCGATGTTTCCAATAAAGTTCAGAAGAGAATGAGCCCGATGCCTTGCCGACGGGCGTGAAGCGCGGCAGCAGGCGCGGGACGTGGCGAGTGTAGTCGTCGAATTCAGGAAACTTGGAGCGCAGGAATTCTTCTTCCCCACGAATGACAGGCAGATAGATTGCCAACAGAAAAATTACGATGCCGATGCCTATCCACCCATTGCGCGCCGCGATAGCGAAACCGATGGCGAGAACGAGAGATCCCAAATAAAGAGGATTGCGGGTGTAGGCGTAAGGTCCGGTCGTGGCCAACGTCTCATTTTTTTGCACGTGGCCGGAGGCGATAGCACGGATAAGAAGTCCGGGGATCACGATGGCCGCGCCGATAAGGAGCGATGCGTGTGTGGGATGAGCAAGCCATAGATAGAGCGCGGCGAAGAGAAATCCCAGGGGGACGCGGATACGGCGTGCGATTTTGGCCCAAGTAGTAGGTTCGCTCATGCCAGCCTCGTGAGTTCATCTGCCGCCGCCGCGACCTGCTCCACGCTGATTTGCAGCAAACCACTTTCGGGCTCGGCATGGCGGGAGTGATCGGTGACGCTGGAAGCGTCGCGAAGCACGATGCTGCGTGTGCCATACGGACCATTCCTCGCGGGATTGGTGGGGCCGAAGATCGCAACTACGGGGACTTGCAGAGCAGCGGCCAAATGCATAGGGCCAGTGTCGCCGCCGATGAATAAACTGGCGCGGCGCGTGAGTGCGATAAGCTCAGCAAGTGAAAGCGAAATCTTCCGAGCTGCACCGCCGCTGGATTGCTCGACAGCCTGTGCGAGGCTTTCTTCGCCGGGGCCGAAATTGATCAACGGCGTGATGCCGTGTTCGGCCAAATGCGTTGCGACTTTGCCATAACGCTCGGCGGGCCACTGCTTGGCTCCCCAACCTGCGCCGGGGTTTAGAATCGCGAATCTTTTGATACTTTGCTTTTGAAGTTCAGCCTCGACTCTTCTTTCGGCATCTTCGTCATGAGGGAATTCGGTTTGCGCGGGTTTGAGCGGAATTCCTACTACAGATTCGGCCAAGGACACATTTTGTTCGACCACATGCGCAGCCGTGGCCGGAAAAGTCGAAGTATAAAACCAGCGTGCCGCGGATTCGCGCGGATGAGCAAAGCCGTAGCGATTTTTTGTTCCGGAGCAACGCGCGAACACTGCCGAACGAATGAGCCCCTGAAAATCAATTGTGGAGTCATAGCAGCCAGCTTTTAGTTGTGCGACGGCAGCAGAAAATTCTTTTCGGGTCTTACTAGCCAACAAAGATTTACGCCAGCGTTTTGTGTCCACCGTATGCACTTCATCCACAAGAGGCCTCTGCGGAGAAGTTGCTCCCGAACGTGCTGCCGATTTCGTGCATAGCAATTCCGCCCAGCGCTCTTCGATGAGCCATCCAATCTTTAGAGAAGGCAAAGCCTTGCGGAGCGCGGCAACCGCAGGCATCGTATGGATCACATCTCCCATAGCGCTGAGGCGGACAATTAAGACTCGTTTAAGTTGCGCCCTCACCGGGATCCCAGTTTGGTGCGAATGATTTCGGTCGCGGAATGATCTTTGGGATCGCCGACAATTTTCACGCATCCGCCATATTCTGCGACGGCATCGCGTTCAGGGACGGAATCGGCGGAGTAATCCGTGCCTTTGGCCTGGATGTCAGGATGAATTTCGCGAATGAGGGCGCGGACATCATGTTCTGGGAAAATGACGACGGCATCCACATCGGCGAGCGAAGCAAGGATTTCTGCGCGCTCGTAATCAGGCATGATAGGGCGATTCTTCCCCTTGAGGGCGCGGACGGACGCGTCGGCATTGATCGCGACAATCAATTTTCCGCCGAGTTCTTTTGCCGCGTGAAGATAGCGCACGTGGCCGACGTGCAGCAGATCGAAGCAGCCATTGGCCAAGGTAATGGACTCACCCGCGCGCCGCCAGCCGGCAACTTGCTCTTGTAACTGCTGGCGGTCGAGAATTTTTTGTACGCTCATTGAATCATTAATGCTGGCGTGTCCCTGCTGGAGCTCTTTCCAGCGCAGCCAGCAATTCTGCTTGCGTGACGGTGGCCGTGCCCCGCTTCATGACGACAATGCCGCCAGCATAGTTGGCGAGATGGGCCGCTTCTTCAGTGCTGGCTCCGGCAGCCAAAGCCGCCGTGAACGTAGCTATGACTGTGTCTCCAGCGCCCGTCACGTCGGCAACTTCATCCGAACCAAAAATTGGAATATCAGTCGGCTTGTGTTTTCCAGAAAATGCGACCATACCATCGCGCCCGCGGGTGATGACCAAGGATTGCAACTTCATTTGCGCCATGATTTGTTCGGCAGCCGCGCACAGTTGCGACCAGTCTTGCCCAATTTTGACTCCCAATGCTTCTTCGACTTCTGGCTCGTTCGGGGTTGCTGCGGTGATACCGGAGTATTCAAGCATCCGACGGCGGGAATCGAGCACCACCGGCAACTTGGCCAGGCGTCCTTTTTCGCGGACAGCGTTCACGATAGTTGGAGTGGCTGCTCCATAACCATAGTCGGAAATTAGTACGGCATAACTGGCGCGGGCATACTCGCGTGCCGCCAGAATCAATTCACGACGGGTATGTGCTTCTGGCGGCGCATCCGGCTCACGATCAATTCTTGCGACCTGCTGCTGCCAGGTATGCGTCATGCCGGCGAGAATGCGGGTTTTCGTCACAGTGGCGTATTTTTCGTCACGAACAATTCCGCTGAGCGGGATTCGTTTGCGGCGGAACAGTTTGAGCAAAAGTTTGCCAGCCTCGTCTTTGCCGACAATGCCGACCGGCAATACATTCACGCCTAGATCAGCAAGATTGTTGATGGCATTCGCACCACCGCCGGGGACGACTTTGCGGTCTTTATGACGGAGAATCAATACCGGAGCCTCGCGTGACACGCGCGAGATTTCCCCGAACACAAATTCATCGGCCACAAGATCGCCGACGACCGTGATGGTCAACGTGGGGAAAGATTCAACAATTTTCCTGAGCCTTGTGTTCAGCTGTCCGGAATTTTTCGAGTGCTTATTCATGCAAAACAAAATTCTCTCATGAGTGGAGCCTGCCCTCTTCAATGATGCGCAGGATAGTATGCACTGCGCTCTCAGGATTTTCGAGTTCCATGGTTACACGCGCGATGGAAAGCGGTGCAAGTTCAGCCTGGAACTTGCCTAAATTCACCGCGTCTTTTTCTGTGGTAATGAAACCATCTGCATGATTTTGGTCGCGCAGTTTGTGGAGTGAATTAATGTCATGTTGTGTGTAGGAATGATGATCGCGAAAATATTGGTGTGCTGCAGGCTGGATGCCAGTTTCACGCAATTGATCCATAAATCTCTCTGGCCGGGCGATGCCGCAAAAAACGACTGGCCGCGCCGGTGGGGTGTCCAGCGCAATACCGCGATGAACCCGCCAAACTGCTTGATTGCTCAAGGCAAGCGCGTTGGTCTCAATTTTTTCCATCAAAACGACAGCATCGGCACGGGCAAGTGAACTCGACGGTTCGCGCAGTCGGCCAGTCGGAAGCAATGCACCATCTAAATCAAGCTGTGTAACTAGAACGATGTCAAAATCGCGGGCGAGCTGGCGATGCTGAAAGCCGTCATCGAGTAAATGAAATTGCGCGCCAAATTTTTCTTCTGCAAATAATCCAGCTTCATAACGGCTTTCGCCAACGATTACAGGAACATTCAGCCGTCGCGCTATGAGTAAAGGTTCATCGCCAAATGCGCGGGCCGTTCCAGATGGATCGACCAGTGCAACGCCTTGCGTTTTCCTGCCGTACCCGCGGGATAGTACATCAAACTTGATGCCTCGCGCTTTCAAAAGTTCGCCCAAAAGCAGAATAAAAGGTGTTTTGCCCGAGCCGCCAACCGATAGATTACCGATGCTTACCACTGGGCCTTGCAGTTCTTTCGTATGCAAAAATCCGCGATCATAAAGAACATTCTTGGTTTTCAAGCCGATTGCGTAGATGGAAGAAAGAAGGCTCATTGTAAACGTGTGCCTTCGTTTGCAAAATTCTGCAATTCAACATCCGGAGCGGATTTTTCAGCTTTTAATAAATGGACAAGCGCCTCAACGGTCCGTTGCGTGGCCCCGGTCTGAGATTGCGCTGTTTCTGCCGCGCGGGCGCCGAGTGCTCTACGTTCCTCAGGGTTTGCGATCAATTCCATCCAAACCAACGGCAACTCAGCCGGGCCAACGACGCGGACGGCGTTACGGCTTTGGAACAGCGCAACCATGTCACGAAAATTCGCGGTGTGATTTCCGACTACAACCGCAACGCCATGTTGAGCAGGTTCCAGAATGTTGTGGCCGCCAAACGGCTCGAGGCTGCCGCCAACGAAAGCAATGTCCGCGAGGGCGTAAATAGACGCAAGCTCACCAATCGAATCCAATAGAAAAACACCGCTGGAAATTGATTCGCCGCGCCAAGTTGATCTACGCCAGAAACGTATGCGCAATTGTTCCAGAAGTCCCGCCACTTGATCGAAGCGCTCCGGCCGGCGTGGCGCGAGAATCATTACCGCTTGGGGATAACTGGCCAGAACATTTTCGAAAGCGCGCAACAGCAGGCCTTCTTCGCCTTCTACGGTGCTGCCGCAAACAATAATTGGTGCAGCCTGCGCCTTGCCTAAGACATCCCGCAATTGGCTGACAAGTGGAATTGTTGCGGGCGCTTCCATGTCATATTTCAGATTGCCACTGATTTTAATTCGCTCTGCCGAAGCCCCGATTTCCGCCAACCTCCGTGCGTCGGTCGGAGTCTGCGCCAAAAACAGGTCCACATTCTTGAGCACCTTGGACAAGCGTCCGCGCCAGCGCCGGTAACCGGGCAAGGAACGGTCAGAAATGCGGGCATTGACGACGGCGACCTTCGCGCCACTTGATTGCGCGAGACGCAGGAAATTCGGCCAGAATTCCGTTTCTGCAATCACGATCAGCTCGGGGCGCAGTTGTTGCAGGTAAGGCCGAACGGAGAATCCGAAGTCGAGAGGAAAATAAAAGACATTTTCCTGGCCGAAGCGCTTGCGGGCTAAAGCTTGGCCTGTATCGGTGGTGGTGGAAACAACAATTCGGCGCGGCAGGCTTTGCTTCAAGTCTTTTACTAGATTGCAGATAGCCAGCACTTCACCGACGGAAACAGCATGGATCCAAATCGTTTTCTGCCCAGGATCGGTTAGTATTCGCTGCGGAACCCGGCCGAGCCGTTCGCTCAAACCAGTACGATACTTCCCATGCCGCAGCATTTCGAAAAGCCAGTAAGGAAGACTGATGAGCAGGCCCGCTGCCAGCAACGCGCTATAGAGCAGATACATGGAGGAATGTCACATTCTAACCGGAGCTATGCGGCAAGGCACATTTCCAGGCAAAAGCCGCATCTTATAATCAATCAGCTACTAATCACCCATGCCAAGTCATCGTAATCTTCTGCGTTTCAGAACCCTGCTGGTGTTCTTTGGCCTGTGCATCGCGTGCGTATCATTCGCGGCGAAGCAGTTTGTCATGCCGTCTGTGCAATCGGTGAAGTCTTACCCAGCGCGTGATGAGCACACGAATGAATCCGTCACAGTTGCGCTTGACCCTTACGACATGGCCGATAAAGCAGTCATTTTCACCGCTCACTACAACGAAGAAGGGTTGCTACCGATCTTTGTCATTATCCGCAACGACGGAGATCAACCGATTGCGCTCGGAAATATGCACGCCGAATTCATCACCGTGGACCGCACAAAAATTCCGCGTGCCACAGAGGAAGATATGTATCGGCGCTTGTCTCGTCCTTCTTCCACGCCAAGCCCCAATCCGCTACCCTGGCCCAAGAAAGTGAAGGGCGGTATCAGCCAGCAAACGCGCGATGAAATTGACCGTGCGCAGTTTGCCGCGAAAGCCGTTGAGCCGCACACGACGCAGGCAGGCTTCATGTTCTTTGATGTATCAGGAATCTCCACACCTCTGGCCGGGGCAACGTTTTATGTTGCGGGAATCAACGATGCTAAAGGCAACGAACTTATGTACTTTGAGATTCCGCTGGAAAAATACCTCACCGCGCCACCAGTGAAATAGTTTCAACGCCGATGTAGCGCAAATCTTTGGGCCAACCGGCCGACGCGTATTACCCGGTAAAGTGGAAAGAGAGTGTCCGGTAAATTGACGGCCTTCCATTCACCCATGCTGGGCGTGGTCGTTAACCGCCATAGCAAACTCGCGCGGTCTCGATAACGCTCTCTGAGGCGCAGCATCAGCCGGAAGTATCCTGCGGATTCAACGTCATATTCGTCATCACTCACGAGAATACGAATGATTTCTTGGACGGTAGCATTTGTTGCGTCGTCATTCGTTATCCACTCCGGAATCGGGCAATCAATGAGCTTGTTTGCTAGAAGAAATGACACGGCTACAATTCGCTGCAATCCAAGGCGGACCGATTCTTTTTGTACATCTTGCCAGTTCAAAGCTGGGGAGCGCGACAATCGCGCAATGTCGCAAAGCAAAGAAAGCCGCATCCACAAATGCTTGGCTGCGTGTGCACATAATACGAGCAGCGAGTCTTCCAGACAGAGAGTTCGTACGGTCTGACTTGAAATCTGGATCGAAATCGCGCGACGGAAAAAATCTTCGATACAGAAATCCATGGCATAAAAACGCGACTGCACCTGCCAGTGCAACTCGAGCAAATTTCTGCCCTGGGGGTGATCAAAAGCGTATTCATAGCCAGATTTCAGGTACTCGCGTTCCTGGCGGGGAGTCAGCTCCTCTCGTGTGTGATATCCAAAATCCAGCAATGTCGTTTTTGCGGCGGTAACATCTTCCGTGCGAATTAAAAAATCGAGATCGTTATATTGCCGCGTGCTTACATCTCCGTAGAGGAGTTGCGCCAGCGCCGGGCCCTTATAAGCCAGCGTTTCAATCCCTCGATTGGAAAGACTTCTGCTTACCCTCAACAGCTCTGCCGCAAACCAGAGCGATCGTTTGGTATTGGCCGAAAATGCAGACGAAAGCATGTCGGGCGGCGTGAAGTTAGGAACGCTTGAAACTACTGTAAAAACGTGTGGAATTACTCCATGCTTTTCAGCCAGCTCGGAAACGCTGGCCCAATCGAGATGTTCCAGCTCTTGTGCGGTCAATGGTTGACGCGAAGCGTCTGAAACGGAGCAGCAACGCAGCAAAAACCGAAATTCCGGGCTGAAAGCAAGTTCCGGCATGAATCCCATCATAGCGGCTTGCAACTTGAGCCTCGCAGCGATCAGATTGATTACTTTGGTGTGATTTACAGTTCGCCAAGCTATAGCGACAACCGAGTCTGCCCTTAAAATCCACGTAGCCTGTGGCCGATAACCCAAAAGTTTATGAAACGGAGAGGCGTGGCACACGCGTGCGCGCGCAAGTTCCATTTCTATTAACCAGCACCAATCCGGCGATGAATTTTTCCGAATTATGCCAGACGGTGATTGTGAATCCCCAGGGTTGTGGCGTTCAGATGTCACGTCCCCTGGACGTCGGCTTGGAAGTTCAACTCGACGGCCTGCCCTGCGGAAAGTCGATTCATGCCCACGTTGCGAGTTGTGTTTCCATGAGGAGCTCATGGCTCATCGGCTTGGCACTTAATCAAGAAGAAGTTGGCAATGTTTGGGGCATCCATCCTGCGCCTGACGATTGGAGTGTTGCTTCGGAAACGCTGCCTACGGCCAATGCTGTAGATTCCTGTGGAACTTCCAGCAAAGGACCCGCGAAGAAGGACGAATGGCCTTATGCCATGTTTTCCAGCCGCGGCGAATTTCATCCCGGCCGCAAGTAGTCTTGCCGCAAACAACTGATTTATCCTGTTGTCACGACACACCTTCTTATGTTTGCCCGCAAAATCCGTGTGGAATATGAGAGTGATGCCCAGCGCCTGCCATGTCCTCTCAAATGGCTCGACAGCTTCTCCATGCGCAATTTCACCAACGCCACGGTTTTCGATGACACGCTTCCAGTTGCCGATGGCGTAATGGAGATTGGTGCCCAGGTGCCGCTTGACCGCTTACGCGACGCCATGCAGGATTGGTTTCAACGCAAAAGCTACCTACCCGCAGGAGCCAAACTTCTGGTTGCAGATGTTTAGCCTTGACCGCTTAGTTCGTTTGGAGTGGTCAGTCTCGAATCTGACAAATCACCTAAAAAATTAATAGACATACGGGGTATTTTGGCGCATCTTATGCAGTAGGTATAGACGGTCCCAGCCGAACAACTTTTGCGCGGAGATTGTGGAACCGTATGAATATCGCCTCCCCCAAGCAGTCGCATTTTTCTACCGCGGCGCGACACGGCGAGTTGCCGCTTCCTTCTAGCAGGTTGATTTCATGGGCTGATTTGGGCTTGAAGCGCCCAATTGCCAAGCCGCCGAACTGGTACTTTGTCCTCGGCGTCGGCGCTATGTTATTGTTGAGCGCGCTTTGTTGGGTGGTATTCGCCCATATGCTGCATCGTTGGTTGAACTAAATGCCTTCGACCATGACTCAGAGCTATGTGTAGCCTGACGATTCCCATTAAGGGAATTTATTGGCGTTTTCGGGAAAAATGCGCAACACTGCATTGTCCGTCGGGTTATAACTTTCAGGGGTAAACCATTTGACTCAGCGATTGATCGTCGCGAAGTTGTCAGAGGCGCAGCTCGAAGAACTCGATCCTGCTGAGCCCAACCCTCCCACCAAGACTCCCAACCGAAGTTTAATTTTTGGCGTGGTAGCGCTGCTCGGGGTTAGCGCGGGCTTCTGGGCCGTGGTCACGTTCACGGTCACGCACTTTCTGCGCTAGCCGTTACTTGTCGTAGTGCAACAGAGACAGCACATCGTATTGCTTGAGTTTGTCCCGTCCATTCAGGAAATCCAACTCCACCACAAAGCCGAAGCCGGCGATATCTGCTCCTAAGGTAGTTGCCAATTTTGCGGTCGCGTCAGCGGTACCGCCGGTGGCGAGCAAATCATCGAGAATAATCACGCGCTGGCCTTTTTGGATGGCGTCTTTGTGGATCTCCAGGGTGTTGCTGCCGTATTCGAGATCGTATTTCAGCTTCTCTGTCGCCGCAGGCAGCTTGCCCGGTTTGCGCACTGGAACGAACCCGGCATTCAAACGATAAGCAAGCGCCGGTGCAAAAATAAACCCGCGCGCTTCCATCCCCAGCACGAGATCGATCTTCTTATCAATGTAGTATTCAGCGAATGCATCAATCAGCGTCGCCAATCCGGTCTTGTCTTTGAGTAGCGTGGTGATGTCATAAAACAGAATCCCCGGCTTGGGGAAATCGGGGACTTCACGGATCAGCTTCTTCAGAGGCTCGCATTTTGAGTTCTGCTGTGCGACTGTTATTGCCATTTACCACGCTCCTTCAATGCGAAATTTGTTAAGTCCCGTGACAGGCTGGGCTTCGAATTCTTCGACGTTATCTACGCGGGCGGCACGAGGGCCTTGCCGAAGCTTCGACTGTAATGCATTCAGTTGCGTCGTTGTGCCGATGGCCAGCACTTCCACACTGGAATCAGGATTGTTCCGTACCCACCCGGCAATTCCCAGCGTGTACGCTTCGCGCTCGACGTACCATCGAAACCCCACGCCTTGTACACGCCCGCGCACCAGATAACGGCGGGCCAGCTTTTCGGAGGATTCGTTGCCCATACGGTTTCAGCTACGCGCGTGAAAGATATACGCCTTCAGCGGTATCAACTTTGATTTTCTCGCCTTCGTTGATGAACGGTGGAACCTGAACGACGAGGCCGGTCTCTGTCTTCGCGGGCTTGGTAACGCTGGAAGCCGTCGCGCTCTTGATCCCAGGTTCAGTCTCAACGATCGTCAGAATCACAGTCTGCGGCAACTCGATTCCTACAGCTTTGCCATCAAAAAACTCCACTTTAATTTGCAAATTGGACGTGAGGTAGTCCACCGAATCGCCGAGCGTATCGCGCGTGAGGTGCGTCTGCTCGTAGTTCTCGGTATTCATGAAGTAATAGTCGTCGCCATCGCTGTAGAGGAATTCCATGTTGACCTCATCCACCATGACTTTTTCGATGGGGTCGGGGGAACGGAAGCGGTGCTCGAACATGGCGCCGGTGCGCAGATTGCGCAATTTGGCCTGAATAAAGGCGCGCAGGTTGCCGGGCGTGCGATGTTCCACGCTGAACACGGAATGCAGATCGTTGTTGTGCTTGATGATCATCCCGGGACGTAGCTGGGTGGCGGGGATAGACATGCTCTGGTAAATCTCCTTTAAAAACGAATGATTGCTGCGGCGGAAGCGGGCAGGCCACAAAGTCCGCCAATTTGGACCCGGCTAAAGCAGGGCAATACATAAGTTTAGCGGAGACGCAGGGATTTGGGAAATGGGGCAAAGACGAGACTTCCAGTCTCGATGAGCCCCAAAAGGGGAGGAGCTCGAGTCCTTTAAGTTCTGGCCCTTGGCGAGTTGCGGCTTAGCGGAAAATTGAACCGAAGAACTTCTTGATCTTACCGAAGAATCCCGTGGCGGCAGGAGCCTCGACTGCGGGTTTTGTCGCAACCGGCGCGGGCGGTATGACTTCATCCGGCAAAGACAAAGACAAAGACGCGTGGGAGCGCACACTCTGGACCGGCAAGCTCTCCGTTTCCAGAATTGTTGGCCCCTGGGCGGTCACCTCGGGAGTGGGCGCTGCTCGGCTCGCACTAAACACAAACGGCGCGTCCACAGTGACGTGAACATCATCAGGCTTTGAAGGCGGCAGAGGCTTGCTCTCTGGTTGGGTGATAGCGACAGGGGCAACCGGCAAGGGACACCCGCAAGTCGTCGGAACTTTGTTATCCACGTTGTTGATATGTCCAGCGTGAAATAAGACCTGCTCAGATGATTTCACCTGATAAGTCTGGTCGCCCATCAATTCTGAAACGATGACCGAAGCTGCGTTTCCCGGCAATGCTCGAACGCAGGTATTGCCATGTGCATCCACCCCGATGGCAATATCAAACTGCCCCGGCCCCGAAAGCAGAATCCTAAAATCTGGCGTGAGCACTGAGTCGGAAGAAGACTGCAAAGCATAGTGCGCTTCCAGCACACCGGTATTCATACCCAACATCGTGTCGCGGCCGTTCAGGGACGGAGTGACCGAAACCGTTGTTCCCGGACAAACTCTCACTTCGCCGCCGTGCGCCAAGTGCAGGATGGCTGTGTCCGAACCCGCTGTCACCGATGAACCCGCCGCGACTGGGCTGCCGGAAAAAGTCATTGGTTGCGATGGAGCTTGAGCGGCGTTCGCGCTGGCTGCTTTACCATCCGTGGAATTCGTTGCCGCGACGATGCCAAAATTCACCACCAGCCGCTTCCCATCTGCTTGGGAGGAATACGGAACAAACGACGCCATATCCACGACCACGCGCGCGATCGGCGGCGAATCTTGAAGTTCATCCACACGAATTGACTGAATGGCTCCGCGGTTGACCACAATGCGTTGCGGCTTTCCCTGTACTCGCGTATTGGGCAGGTCAATTACTAGTCGTGGAGGATTATTCAATTGCTGAATCGCAGGAACCACCGGCGCGCTGGTGCTGATTTCCACTTGCGGCCCACCATTCCCGGGAGCCACCTGCACCGATTGCAATCGCACTTGCGCGTGCAAGGTGCCGGCAAACAGGACTGCGCTTAACGGGGAGAACAACCAACGATGCGGTAGGAGATTCAACGTCTTTCCGCTGGGCTTACGGGAGGAATTCGTACTCTTCAATGACTGCGGCCACGGCGACTTTTCCCTTCGGAGCCTCGTCCTGCACCCGTACCACTTTGCCGCGGCAGCGCACCCGAATGCTCTCGGTCAGCGTAATCTCCGGTGGCAGGGTCAGCGTGAAATCAATGCCCGAGCCGGTAGCGATGGCCGAATCCACGAAAAAACACACGCCCCGCGCGCTCACGTCGCGGGTTTCAGCGCTTCCGGCAGCAGCATTTTCGGCGTTTACTGAAAGCGGCAGCCGCAAAGGAAAACGCCGCGTACTGCGCTTTTCTTCGTTGT
>JAJPHW010000137.1 GCA_021325035.1 Terriglobia bacterium | reverse complement strand
TTGAATACTTTTCCTTACACACCGGGACATTCGATGATTGTGCCGTATGCGCATCTGGATGAGCTGCGAAATCTGCCGACCGACGCGGCGCAGGAGATGATGGCGCTTTCGCAAAAGATGGAAGACGTTTTACGGAAGCTTTATAAGCCGGATGGTGTGAATTTAGGAATGAATATTGGCAAGGCTGCCGGGGCAGGCGTGGCGGGGCATATTCACATGCACATTCTGCCGAGATGGGTAGCCGATGGAAATTTCATGACCGTCGTTGGAGAAACACGTGTACTGCCAGAAACGTTGGAGATGACGTGGGCGCGAATTAAGGGAGCGCTGGAGACGTAAAGTGGATTCTTCTCGCCATGCTTGACTCGGGCAGGTGAGGACATCTGCCCCTTCCGCAAAAGAATGAGCCAGCAAAGTGTGCGATTGCTTTCAGTTGACTTCCGCGGGGAGGGGCGTTTTGGTTTCCACTTTGGCGCTCGTGACCAAAATCACTGAGGCGACGACGATGGCGCTCCCCGCCAAAATATAACCATCCACGCGTTCGTGGAGAACGAGCCATCCCAGAAAAACCGCGACGACCGGATTAACATAGGCGTACGTCGAGACCTTTGACGTAGGCACGTGCGCGAGCAGCCAGATGTAGGCGGTGTAACCGATCCAGGAGCCGCAGACGATCAGGTAGCCGGTCGCGGCGAGGCCGCGCGGCGTCCAGAGAACTCGGGAGAGATCGCCGTTGGGCCAAGCCCAGAGAAAATTGGCGATTCCGGCAAAGACCATTTGCCAGGCGGTACCGGAAAATTGATCAACTTCGGCGGACTTCCAACGCTTGGAGAGCACCGACCCGAGCGCCCAGGAAAACGAGCCGAACTGCAAACTGAGCGAGGCCCAAAGTTGGGTGCGGCCAAAAGACGTGGCGGCAGTGAGTTGCGGCCAGAGCAAAACGAAAAGTCCGGCGAGACCGAGGGCCAGTCCGATTTTGCCCCGCGAAGAGATGTGGTGAGAGCCGAGCAGCCACTGATCGAGGATGAGAAACCACATGGGCGTCGAGGCCACAATGAGCGCGGCTAGCCCAGAGGGAATGTGCATCTCGGCGTAGGAAAGTGTGAGGTTGCCTCCCATTAGCAAGAGCGTGCCGACAACGGCCATGCGGGCGAGACGCATTGGGGTATAGGCCACTTTGCGTCCACGCAACGCACAGAATGCAAGCATGAGAGCGCCGGCGATGAAAAAACGTACGGCACACATCAACGCGGGTGGGATGTGTTCGACAGCGATGTCAATGGCGAGATAGGTGGATCCCCAAAAGAAATAGACGAGGCCGAAGGCAAGCGCAATAGAAAAGCGGCGAGGCGAAGACATGGTGAAGAATCAGCGTAACAGAAGCAGGGATGGCGATTGTTAAGTGGAGCTCGCAGCGCTTTTGCAACGGTACGATGTGAGAATCCCGTTCTTGACAGGGGTTTAAGCGGAATTTATCCTTAAACTTTGCTCCCTGAGAACTGACGCCAGTCAATCTTGCGTCCACGGTCTTCGACGTTTCAGGTTGGGCGCGGAGAGCGGAATGTTCATCGAAATCAAGGAGTTAGAACTCCACCCCATTGATTTCAAAGAAGAATTGCCGGCGGGTGCGCTGGATCTTGGGCCGGAGATTGTGCAAGCGAAGCCGCTGAAGACGAGCGGACGAGCGCAGCTTGTCGAAGAGCATCATGGCAAGCACGAAAAGATTGAAGACATCCGGCTGGCCGGGGAACTCGCGACGACATTGCAACTGACGTGCGCAAGATGTCTTGATCCCGTAATGCAGGAAATTTCGCACAAATTTGACCTGCTATATCGTCCGCAGGGAACAGACGCTGGACGGGAAGAACTTTCCGTCACGGCGGCGGAAGCGGAAGTCAGCTATTATCAAGGGGAAGGCCTGCTGCTCGAAGATGCGCTGCGCGAGCAGGTTTTGCTGTGCGTTCCCTTAAAGGCAATTTGCCGTGAGGACTGCAAAGGATTATGCCCGCATTGCGGGGTGAACCTGAACCAGCAGCAGTGCTCGTGCGCGGAAGCGGCGGATGATCCGCGATGGCTGGCTTTGAAAGAAATTCGAAGTAAGTTGAATTAGAAATCTTAGGCTCGCCGGATTGGTGAGCGTTTTATCTGAGAGGAATTCGATGCCTAATCCGAAACGGCGGCACTCCAAAAAACGTACCAGCACGCGGCGGGCGCATGACGCTCTGACCGGACATTCGCTATCTGAATGCCCAAATTGCCATGAGCGCAAGATGCCACATCGCGCCTGTCCCAAGTGCGGCCATTACAAGGGCCGCGAAGTTGTCAGCGTGGAAGAAGCCAGCTAGTCTTCAATCAACATGGCCAGCGTCATAGCTCTGGACGCAATGGGTTCGGACCGCGCGCCCAAACCTGAGATCGAAGGTGCGATCCAGGCGGCGCGGCACTTCGACGTGCGCGTGTTGCTGGTCGGACCCGAAGATATTGTGCGCGCCGAACTGCAGCGGCACCCCGCCGCTGCGCTGTTGCCCATCGAAGTTGTTCACGCCAGCGAAGTCATCACCATGGAAGACAAGGCTGTGCAAGCCGTGCGGGCGAAGCGGGATTCGTCCATGCGCGTAGGCGTGCGTTTAGTGCGTGATGGGCGGGCAACGGGGTTTGTAACTGCCGGCAATACCGGCGCCGCGATGGCGACGGCGAAGATGGTTTTGGGAGCGATTCCGGGCGTCGATCGTCCGGCACTGGCAGCGGTTTTTCCGACTGCGCTGGGAACTGCAGCATCGCTACTCGATGTGGGCGCAAATGTTGATTGCAAGCCGCACAATCTCGAACAATTTGCTGTAATGGGCGAAATTTATTTTCGCAGCATGTTTGGAACGAAACGACCACGAGTTGGGCTGCTTTCAATTGGGGAAGAAGAAAGCAAAGGCAACGAGCTGACGCGGGAATCGTTCGCATTGCTGAAACAGTTGCCGATAAATTTTGTGGGCAACGTCGAAGGACGCGATTTGTACAACGGCGAAGTGGATGTGATTGTTGCCGATGGATTTGTCGGTAATGTGGCGCTGAAGATTTCAGAGGGCGTGGCGCATTTGGTGCGGAACACTCTAAAGGAAAGTCTGAAGGCGACGATTACACGGCAGGTCGGCGCATTGTTGTCGCGGAGTGCGTTTTCAGATTTCAAGAAGCGGCTTGATCATACGGAGTACGGCGGCGCACCGCTGCTGGGGATTAAGGGGGTGTGTTTCATCACGCATGGATCGTCGAATGCGAATGCGATCAAGAATGCAATTCGCGTGGCGGCGGAGTTCGCGGAGAAACCGATTGAGGGCGAGATTGAGAAAGCGCTGGCAGCGATAAAACCGAAAGAAGTGGCGAACACAATTTAGAAATTCTGAATTGGCGGGCGAGGCGCCCGCCCCACAGATTTTTATGACAAAGATTGCAGTTTTGTTTCCGGGGCAAGGATCGCAAGCGGTCGGCATGGGCAAAGAACTGGCGGAGAAGTATCCGGTGGCAGCGCAGACGTTTGCGGAGGCTGACGAAGCGTTGGGATATAAGCTGTCGCAACTTTGCTTTGAAGGGCCTGAAGATCAACTGAAGCTCACTGAGATTACGCAGCCTGCGATTTTGACTGCGTCAGTGGCAGCATATCGCGTGCTGTCAGAAAAGGGTGTGAAGCCCGAGTTTGCAGCGGGGCATAGTCTCGGCGAATATTCAGCGCAGGTTGCGGCAGGAACAATTAAGTTTGGAGACGCGGTGCGGACGGTACGCAATCGGGGCAAATACATGCAGGAAGCGGTTCCGGTTGGAGTTGGCGCGATGGCGGCGATTCTGGGCATGGATGCTGAGAAAGTCGCCGTAATTTGTCGCGATGCAGCGCAGGGAGAAGTTTGTGAAGCGGCCAACTTGAATTCACCGGAGCAGATTGTGATTTCCGGCCATGCGAAGGCAATCGAACGCGCAGTGCAATTGGCGACTGAGCGCGGCGCGAAAAAAGCCGTGATGCTGCAAGTCAGCGCTCCATTCCATTGTTCATTAATGAAGCCGGCGCAGGAACGGCTGGCGGGAGATTTGCGCGGGCTGACTTTTGCGAATCCGAACGTGCCGGTAATGTGCAACGTGGACGCGGCGATTGTAACAGCAGCAGACGCGAGCCGCGATGCGCTCATTCGTCAAGTTACAGGAGCGGTGCAATGGGAGCAGTCCGTGCGAAATTTGATTGCCCAGGGTGTGCAAACGTTTATTGAAGTTGGTCCGGGGAAGGTTCTGTTTGGTTTGATGAGGCAAATTGACCGCGCGCAGAAGTGCCTTACCGTGGGCGATGAAGCATCATTGCAGAAGACGATCGAGCATTTTGCGGCCGGAGTGAGTTAAGACAAAGTAAAAGCAGATTCCCCGCACGTTCTCGCTTTCGCTACGAACGGCTCGGAATGACAAAGTGGTAAGAGTAGTTTTTCGGGCGAGCCAGCATACTTGACGATAAATTACTCGAGCAACCAACCGAACCAGTTTCCGCAATCCACCTCACTCGGCGAAAAAGATAACGTGTGGTCGGATTTTTGCACCCAGACGTACGCATGCTCCATGCGATGATTCACGGTGACTTGCACGATGACGCCGGTGCTGCCCGGACTCACTGAGCAGTCAATTGAGTAATCTTTCACCAAACCCCATTCGCCGCCCGGACCCCAATCGCGATAAAAGTCGCTGTAGGCATATTGCGAGTATTTCGCCGCGTGTTGCTGCCATGTTGGATCGTTAAACCAGATGGCGTAGGCATCCTCGAATTTCTGCGCCTTTACGGCCGTAAAAAATCTGTCCGCGGCGTGACGTTCGGGATAGTGGCGGAAGTGATAAGCGACCCAGCCGAGAATGATGACACTAATCACTGCAAGCAGGATTATGTTCCGGCGTTTGCGGTCGCGTGACGAATCGTACTGCTTGGCATCCATGAGTGTCATGGCGTACTAAGCATAATGGATGCGGGACGGCGGCGAAAGGGTTACAGCGTTCTCCGGAAAAGCATGTTGGCCAAAGTGAAGGTGACTACAGCAAAAATTGAGAGATAAAGCATGTCGGGAAGAATGGCGGTAAAGCCAGCTTCTTTAAGCAGAAGAGACTTGAATCCTGCGACGGCGTAGGCAAAGGGGTCGGCTTTGGCGATTGCGCGCAGCCACCATGGGAACGCCTGAATGGGATAAACCGCGCCGCTGGGAAAAAACAACAGCGTGTTCAGAATGCCGAACATGGCGCGCGGAACAAGGGGATCCTCCACTCTGACCATCAACAGGAACATCATGGTGTTGAAGGCGACCGAAGTGAGGAAGATCATGACCAACAATCCGAGCGCGGTCGAAAGGTTAAATAGGGAGGTAACGCCGGAGAGAAAACACCCGATGACCGTAATGATGATGCCGGTCATCACAGCCTTGATGGCGCCGGCTGCATTCAAACCGATGACAAGTTCTGTCTTGGTAATTGGAGTTACGAGATAGCCTTCGACGACACCGCGAGCTTTGTCGTCAATGTAGAGCATGCCACCGCCGATCATTACAGAGACAAACATCGCCAGCGAAATGGAGCCG
The DNA here is from genome assembly GCA_021325035.1 of Terriglobia bacterium. Classification (GTDB taxonomy): domain Bacteria; phylum Acidobacteriota; class Terriglobia; order Terriglobales; family Acidobacteriaceae; genus JAJPHW01. The sequence goes on along the minus strand of JAJPHW010000137.1, from coordinate 9,548 downwards.
GGCAGCAGAAACTTCATGTATTCGATATAGGGATATAGCTCCACGATCTCCAAAACGGTTTGCTGCAAGATGCGAGGTTCTACAACGGGATCGTTCAACGAGTTTGTGATTTGCGTGAGCGAATCTTCGATGGCCGAGCTGATGAAAGTGTCGCTGTTGTCTACAACAAGCGCGATTCGGGGCTGGTCCTGCTCGTACACGCGCCGGGAATACTGCGCTGGAATGACAACCGCACCCTGAATCCTTCCGTTGCGCACATCCTCCATGGCAGTCTTTTCATCGTTGTAATAAACCGGCTCGAAGGTGCGCATGTTGGAACGCACCGAATCGAAAGCCTCGTGAATGCGAATCGCTTGCGGGCCGCCGTCTTCATCCACCAGCCCGAGCTTGGTGTCGCGAATCTTGCCGCCGAAGGCGTTACCCAACACGATGAGCTGCACCAACGGAAAAATCATGGAAACCATCATGAGAGCTGGCGAGCGGAAGAACTTCCGCATTTCGCGTTCGATGATTGCAAGAATGTGATTCATGGGCGCAACCCCGGTGATGGCGGCATAACAAAGGCATGGGCTTTGACGAGCTCATCGCGCAATTGCCGCCCGGTGTAGTGGACGAAGACGTCATCCAAAGTGGTGTTTTGCACGGACAGGGATTTGACGTTCACACCTGCCATCACAGCGGCCTCCACCATCTCGGTTGTAGTTTTAGAGCCGTTTCCAGTAAGGACGCGAAACATATCCGCGCCTTCGTGCTGTACAGAAGTGACTCCACTGAGATTGTGGAGGCGCTGCTCCCAATCGGGAGGCGCGTTTGTGAATTGCGCTTCAATGACGTTCGATCCAGGGACGCTTGCTTTGAGCGCCATGGGCGTATCAAGAGCGACGAGCTTGCCATGATCCACGATGGCGATGCGGTCGCAGAGGCGATCAGCTTCGTCCATGTAATGCGTGGTGATGAGAATGGTCAGCTTTCGGTTGTTCTTGATGTTGGAGAGCATCTCCCAGACGGCCACGCGAGAAACTGGATCCAGACCGGTGGTGGGTTCATCCAGAAAGAAAATACTTGGACTATGGATAAGACCGCGCGCGATCTCCAAGCGGCGACGCATACCGCCGGAAAGTGTCTTCGTTTGAGCGTGGCGCCATTTAGTCAAATCAACTAGTTCAAGTAGTTCGTCTATGGCAGCGAGGCGCTTTTTAGTGGGAACGTCGTAAAGCTTGGCATAAATGCTGAGGTTTTCTTCGACGGTAAGATCAATGTCGCTGGTGAGGGCCTGCGGAATCACGCCAATGGTGCGACGGACGGAATCAGGATCTTTGGCTACATCATGCCCGCCGATGCGAGCTATGCCTGACGTGATCGGGATGAGCGTGGTCATCATACGAATCAAGGTGGATTTTCCGGCCCCATTGGGGCCGAGCAAGCCAAAGACCTCGCCTTCTTTTACGTGGAAGGTCACATCATCTACGGCGGTGAATTCGCCATAACGTTTAATAATGTTTTCGACATCTATTGCGTTGGCAATTTCGCCGTTGGGCTTGGAGTTCATTCCTACTCCTTGCCTGTCGAGGCAGAAGTTGACGGACGCGCCGTGCCTTTAATTTGATCTGGCGAAATCAGCACATCTGCAGTCATGCCAGGAACGTAAGCGCTATCGGGATTGTCGAGGCGTATTTTCAGGATGATGGTGCGAATGTCGCGCTTGCGGCGGCTAACGTCACGCTGCGTGGCGAAATCGGCCTCCGGCGATTTGAAGAACACTTTGCCCGAAGTCTGAGTGCCGCCGGGCAGGCGAATGCGAAGATTATCGCCGAGGCCGATGTGATCCGCTTGCGTTTCGGGAATGGCAGCACGCACCCATGTATCGCTGAAATCGATAATAGTCACGATTGGCGAACCAGTCTTGAGTACTTCCCCCTCACGGGCGGCACGAACGGAAACTGTTCCAGTCACCGGAGCAATAATGTTGGTGTAGCCAAGACGAACCTGGGCCTGTTTGCGCAGAGCTTCGGCATTACCGAGTTCACCGCGCGTGGATTCAACAGTTCGCCGCGAGGCCAAGGCTTGATTGCGGTTGGCAATGGCCGTCTTTAGATCAGCATCGGCGGCGGTGACCTGGTCTTTCAACGATTGAACAGTGGCTTGTTGCGCGGCGAGGTTACTTTCCGCCTGCACACGGTCCTGGTCGGATGCAACGCCCTGCTGCGCGAGCGCGATCGTGCGGCGACTGTCGCTTTCCGTGCGCTGCAAAGTCGCTTCGGCTTGCTGTAACTGCGCGCGCGTGGACGATAGTTTCGCTTCAGCATTGGCGATTGCGCTGATGGTCGAGCCTTCCATGGCTTGCATGGTCGCCTGGGTTTCGGCAACCTTGTACTTCATGCTGTCCATGGTTGCGACAGCAGCACTGTCTTCCGCTTGTAGTTCTGAAGGGTCGAGAATGGCGATTGTCTCCCCAGCTTTCACGGGAGTGCCTTCATCCACAAGCAATTTGATGAGGCGGCCGTCCACCTGCGGGCTGACAATCACTTGATTCGCGTCCACCGTGCCAATCAGATCAAGATCGCGGGAAAGCGGCGTTGAGAGCAGGAAGTAAACCAAAGAAATCACGCCAATCGCGCCGAGTAAGATGGCAATTCTGTTTCGCGCATTCATGCACGCGCTCCTTTGTGCGATAGATGGTTTGGGTTGAATAAGGCTGCAGAAATAAAATCGAAAACAGCGGCCCGTCGTTCCGCGAGCTTCTCCGGAGACATCGGATCCACTTTGGTCAGCAAGCGAATCACATTGGTGCTGTTGAAGTAGAAAGCGATCACAGCAATCATGGACGGGACGAACTGCATGGGATCCACCCGGCGGAATTCCCCGGAAGCCATGCCTTCGCGAAGAACTTCGGAAACGCGCATAAACAGGGGATGAAAATAGTTTTGAACGATGTGTTCGAAATGCGGCGATTTGCCCGCCTTTAAACGCATCATTTCGCCCTGCACAATTCGCGCATAAACGGGATGAGTAGCGATGTAATCGAAGTGCGTGCCCACATAGCCCAGCAGCTTTTTCCCGGGAGGCAGCTTTTGTGAAAGCGCCCTTTGTACCTCTTCCAGAAGGCCGCTGAAGACTTCGTCCAGAACCGCGCGGTAGAGTGTCTCTTTGTCCCGGAAGTAATAGTAGAGAAGCGCCTTGTTGACCTTCGCGGCGCGGGCGATCGCGTCAGTACGGGCGCCAGACAGCCCTTGATCAGAAAATTCGCGGACGGCGGCGCGCAGTATCGCTGCGCGGCTTTCGACAGGGCGGCCGCGCGTACCAAGCCGGGATTTGGATATGACCTGCATTGTTAATTAACTGGTTAGTTAAAATGATGTCATAAGCAAGACAGCGATTCAAGTAAGTATTAAAGTTACAACAGTGCACAAAAATGGGAGTAAGCCGCGGAGCTAAATTCGTGGCTATGATTACCCTGGAATATTCAAGAATTCACCAACCTTTAATCTGACTGCAACCTCTCTGCAATGTGACCCGGACAGACTGAATTCTAGCCTCCCTAGGACCTGTTCTTTTGACTGCAAGCAGCCACACTGGATTTAACGTCGGAGCCGCCCAGAGTGAAACTTGGGCCCCTAAGCCATTGATTTATGTGGTGGAAGATGAAACCGACATCGCCCGCCTGATTTGTTTTCACCTCGACAGCAACGGCTACGCTACGCGATGGTTCCCTGGTTCAGCCGATGTAATTGACCAGGCAAGCAAAGAACAGCCGGCTTTGTTCCTGCTCGACATCATGATCCCCGGCAGCGATGGACTCGATTTGTGCCGGCAAATCCGGCTACATCAACCTCTCTCCGGCGCGCACATCATTTTTCTGACTGCTAAAACGAGTGAAGGTGATCGCGTGCGAGGGCTGGAGTTGGGTGGCGATGATTATGTGACCAAACCTTTCAGCCCACGGGAACTGGTTGCCCGCGTCCGCGCTGTACTACGTCGCTCACGTGAGTCCGGTCGAAAAGAAGTGCTGCTGATGGGCACGCTGGAAATCGATGCTTCGTCCATGATTTTGAAAGTCAACGGCAAAATTGTGCCTACTACGACGCGCGAGTTTCGCCTCCTCGAATATCTGGCGCGGCGGGGATCCCGTGTTTTCACGCGAGACCAGTTGCTTGATGCCGTCTGGTCGGAAGGCTCGTTCGTGACGCCACGCTCCGTGGATGTTTATGTACGCCGCTTGCGAGAAAAAATTGAGCCGGATGCGGAAAACCCTACCTATCTGAAAACCGTCCGCGGCATCGGTTACCGGTTTGACGTGCCCCGATAAGGGGCCACTAGCATTAAACAGTCCAATCGAAGATGCTAAAGTTGTAAGTTCATGTCAGCCCCCGATTCTCTTTTCGTTAAGGCTTGCCGATTGCAGCCCGTGGAGCGCACTCCAGTTTGGTTCATGCGGCAAGCAGGGCGCTACATGCCGGAATACCGGGCCGTTCGCAAACAATATTCGTTGATTGAAATTTGCAAGCATCCGCAGATTGCCGCAGAAGTTACAATTACCGCAGCCGAAGCTTTGGGAGTGGATGCGGCAATTATCTTTGCCGATCTTTTGCTCCCCCTGGAAGTCATGGGCCTGCCATTTCATTTCTCCCCGGGCGAGGGTCCCGTTATTGAGAAGCCGTTACGCACGGCGGCCGATATTTCTGCTCTACGGACCGATCGAGCCGCCGACTTAGGCTATGTTGCGGAGGCAGTTGCCCTAGTTTGCAAGCAGTTTGGCGCAAAGCTCCCGGTCATCGGTTTTTGCGGCGCTCCGTTCACGTTGGCCAGCTACATGATTGAAGGTGGTGGGTCACGCAATTACATTCATGCCAAGAAAATGATGTATTCGTCGCCGCGGGCGTGGGATGAGTTGTTGGGCAAACTGGTGGCGGTCGCAGGCGAATATGCCGCACAGCAGGTGCGCGCCGGTGCTGACGTGATCCAGGTTTTTGATAGTTGGGTCGGCTGTCTTAGCGTGAATGATTATCGTCGCTACGTTTTGCCACGGACGAAAGAATTAATAAAGCAACTGCAAAAAACTGGCGCGCCTGTGGTTTATTTCGGCACCGACAGTGCGACCCTCTTGCCGGCAATGAGTGAGACAGGAGCCGAAGTGATCGGCCTCGACTGGCGAATTCCTCTCGATGAGGGCTGGCGTAGTGTCGGCAAAAAAACCGGCGTGCAGGGCAATCTCGACCCCGTGTTGCTGTTCGCCGATTGGAAGGAAATTCAACCTCAGGCGGAAGAGATTCTACGTCGCGCTGCCGGACGCCCCGGGCACATCTTTAATCTTGGACACGGCATTCTCCCGGAAACTCCCGTAGAAAACGTGAAAGCATTGGCAGATTTCGTCAAGCAATATTCGTTCGAGACCGCATCGCGATAAAAGCAACATATAACCTTCGGCCCAGCTACATGAAACGAATCGCAATCATCGGTGGTGGTGTATCGGGATTGTCGGCAGCATATTACCTGGAGCAAAAGCGCAAAGAAGGCATCGCAGTCGAATACTCCCTCTATGAATCCAGTCCGCACGCGGGCGGAGTTTTGCGCACGGAAAAAATCAATGATTGCCTTGTAGAAGCCGGGCCAGATTCATTTCTCAGCGAAAAACCTTGGGCGGCTGAACTCTGCCGTGAAATTGGCCTTGGTGATCAGCTAATCGGCTCAAACGATGCCGAGCGAAAAACCTACATTCTAGTGAACGGCCGGTTAGTTCCTCTGCCCGATGGACTCATGTTCATGGTGCCCACGAATCTTGTCGCAGCTGCCGCTTCGCCGTTGTTTTCCATGCACACCAAGCTGTGCATCGCTCGTGAACGCTTTATCCCTCCTCGTCGCGCCGAGGAGGATGAATCTGTTGCGCAATTTGTAGAACGGCACTATGGCAGGGAGATGGTAGAACGGCTGGCCGATCCTTTGCTCTCTGGCGTCTATGGCGGGAGTGCGGACAAATTGAGTGTGCGCGCAGTGTTGCCACGTTTTGCCGAGATGGAAGCGCAGTATGGCAGCCTTGGGCGTGGCATGCTTGCAGCGCGCAAAAAATCGAATACGAGCGCAAAGAAGGCAAGCTCGATTTTTACTTCTCTCCGTGATGGTATGCAGAGTTTGACGGATGCTTTGTCAGCGCACCTTAATCCGGAAGCAGTGAAACTGAATGCCCGCGTGCAAGCCATTCAAACGGAGGGCGAGAGCTGGGTGATTTCTGCAGGTTTCGGTTCAGATGAATTCGATGCCGTGATTCTGGCTACACCGGCAACCGTCAGCTCAGCGCTTGTCGGCATGCTCAGCAGCGAATTGGCGGCTGAGCTTGGGGGGATTTCTTATAGTTCATCCGCGACGGTTGCGCTCGTGTATTCAGGAGAAGTGCGCGCGCAATTGCCGCCAGGTTTTGGATTCCTCGTGCCGCGCAAGGAAGGTTTAAGAATGTTGGCTGCGACGTTCGTGCACAACAAGTTCCCGCATCGCGCGCCTGAGGATCGAGCTTTGCTGAGGTGTTTTTTTGGAGGCAGCGAAAATCAAGATGTATTGGCACTTTCCAACGAACAGATTTTGACAGTTGCACGCGCGGAACTCCAAAAAAGTTTGGGCTTAACTGCTGAACCGCAAGCCACGCGCGTCTATCGTTGGAAAGGCGCAATGGCGCAATACAACGTGGGCCACTTGGAACGCCTGCAACGAATCGATGAACAGATGGCAAGATTTCCCACGCTGGCACTAGCGGGCAACGCTTATCGCGGCATTGGCGTGCCTGACTGCGTTCGCTCCGGCCAACAAGCTGCAAATAGGGTATTAACGGCAATGGCATTGCAATAATTTATTTCCCAAAACCTTCTTTTTGCTACGGGGTTAACATGGGATAGGGGTATTTATGCGCAAAACATTTTTACTGGCGGTCGTATCGGTTTTCCTCATGTCTTGCTTGAACTTGCCGCTGCCGGCGCAGGATCGTTCCCAAGCGCAATCTGAGGTGGAGGGCCGTTCGCAGTCGAACTCGCAAGCCCAATCACAAGCGGTTACGCAAGGCGCGTCGCAAGCCCAATCGCAAGCGACTTCACAAGCGCAGTCCCAGCAAGTAAACACACAGATGCAGAATTCTTCCGGTTCATCCGCACCGATGCAGATGAATATGCCGATGCAGTCCACTGCCAACCCAGCCGCCCAGCAGGATATGACCAACAGCAATGATGGCTCAGCCGCTGCCATGCAATCCATGGAGGGTCATCACATGGACATGGGGCCTCATATGAAGATGACGGCACTGCGAGCTCCCCAACCAGGTGACGCGCAACGCGCTGCCGAAGTCGTGGAATCCGCGCGCAAGGCGGCGATCCGTTACGCCGACTACCGTGACGCGCTGGCGGACGGTTATCACATCTTCTTGCCCAATGTTCCCCAAAAGCAGTATCACTTCACCAACAACAATTACGCGATCGAAGCGGCTTTTCGCTTTAATCCTGACCATCCCACTTCGCTGCTGTATCAAAAAGTTGGAGACGGTTACAAATTGATTGGTGTGATGTACACCGCCCGTAAAACTGCCACCGAAGATGAACTCAACGAACGCATTCCCCTGAGCATTGCGCAATGGCACGCGCATGTAAATTTGTGCCTGCCACCGCTGGGCACCAGCGGAACACAACTGCTTGCACAAAATTCACAGTTTGGATTGCGGGGCTCCATCTCAACGAAAGAAGCCTGCGACGCCGCGGGTGGGCGTTTCATGCCGCAAATTTTCGGATGGATGGTGCATGTCTATCCCTTTGAGAAGACACCGGAAGAAATTTGGTCAGTAGAACGCCAGGCCCCCGGCCACGAGCACATGGATTAGCTTTCAATCTGATCGCGCCACCTGAAAAACGGCGCGATCACTCACCAGAAAATTTGCCACAGAACAAACGGCAATGCTCACGGCATTGGCGGCAAGATATGGCATGCCAAACAGAGCCACCATCCACTTCATCAGCAGCAAATTGCCCAGGATGGAAACCATTCCCGTAGTCAGATTAAATTTTGCGAAGCGGCGCAAACTGCTTTCGCCTTGGCGATCCGCCCAGGTAAAGCGTTCGTGCCAGATGAAGTTATGAATCACCGCAACTTCAACCGCCAGCGCCGTTGCTGAGAGATAATCCATGCGCAAGCCGCTTTTCAGTAGCGCCAGCACTATCAACTGCACGGCAATTCCCATCGCGCCGACTGCATTAAACTTTAGCCAGCGCATCGCAGTTTGCTTCACGATAGCCGCTCCTGTACATACAAACGGTGCGTGTTGCGAGCCGTGAAGTAGATCGTCATCGCTGCCATGCCGATGAGTCCAATCCCGCCTCCAATATCAAATAAGCGGTAGTGGCCATGCAAAACTACCGGCCAGCGAAATAATGCAAGATTGCCCACGGCGAGCAAAATCCGTAGCTCCGTTGGGCCAAAGCTCCAGAAGGAGAGCTGGAATTCGCCGAGCGCATAAGTCGCCAGGTAGGACTGAATTGAAAGCAGAAGAAATGCGACCAGCAAGCCAATCGCGATATAGGGATGCATATATCCCGAAAGCGCAAGCCCACCCATCAGCGCGACCGAGCCGAAACTATCCACCATGTGATCAACGTAAAAGCCATAGCGCGGGCGCTGGCGGTTACGCACGCGGGCCAGCGTTCCATCCAGCGAATCCCCGAACCAATTCACCGCTAGGCAGACTATAACGACCAGCAGCCACTGCCGGTCGTAGCGGGCCATGGCATAACTTATCCCTGCCATGATTTGGGCGAGGAACCCGAGGGCCGTCAAATGGTCAGAATTGACCCAGGCGGGAAGACGTTGCGCCGTCGCTAACAGCGCCCGTTTTTCAATGGAAGATAAAAGACTTTCCTGCACGCGGCTAGCTTTAAGGAATTTTTCCTTCCTCGCCTCGCTCAAAACCCTGGGATCAACCTGCTCACAAAAATCTGTCAATGTGCTGGCCATCGCTCCCTCCTGTCCCGCTAATTTGACCCAGGAACGACTGCGAGGCAATGGTCTACGCCTCAATTCATCCTTAATCGGAGATTAATTTGTATGTGATTGAAAATTAGGGCGAAAGACGTAGTTCTAATTTAGCTCTAGGGGTCAGATTTTTAGCGTAATGCTGCCGCTAAAGGCATGCGAGCGGCTGATTTTGACCCTTGATATTTACCCCGGATCTCAACCAACTTCTCCAACTCACGGCGGCCGAGCGGCTGCTGGCATCCCAGCAGATGGGTAACAAGCGCGATTTGGGCGAAGTGCTCGACCGTTTCCATTTTCATGTAGGCGGATTGAAGATCCACGCCGTAACTGACCACGCCATGGTTCGACATAAGAATGGCGTCATACTCTTCCACCAACGGTTCCAGCGCTTCGGCCAGCTCCGGTGTACCCGGAGTGCCATACTTAGCCAGAGGAATCGAACCGAGCCCGATGACGACTTCACAAACAAGCGGTTGCTCAAGGGCCATGCCGGCAGCTGCAAATCCAGTGGCTGTGCGCGGATGGGCGTGAACAATTCCGCGAATATCGGG
>JAJPHW010000055.1 GCA_021325035.1 Terriglobia bacterium | reverse complement strand
CTACAATAGAAGTTCCCCTAAATTATGGCCTCCACTTCCACAGCTGCCTTCACACCAGAAGTCATCCGCGAGCATGGGCTGACGCTCGACGAATACGAAAAGATCAAAACGCTGCTGGGCGGACGCGAGCCCACGCGCACCGAGCTCGGCATTTTCAGCGTGATGTGGAGCGAGCATTGCTCCTACAAATCGTCGCGCGTGCATTTGAAGCGGCTGCCCACGCGCAGCAAGCGCGTTGTCCAGGGGCCCGGCGAGAACGCGGGCATTATTGACATTGGCGACGGATGGGCCTGCGCCTTCAAGATTGAGTCGCACAATCATCCGTCATTTATTGAGCCGTTTCAGGGAGCGGCCACCGGCGTTGGCGGCATTCTGCGCGACATTTTCACCATGGGCGCAAGGCCGGTCGCGGTGATGGATTCGCTGCGGTTTGGGCCGATCACGCCTGTCGCAGGAATCTCACAAAAAGAACTTCATAAGAACCACTCCGTGATGGAAGGCGTAGTCAGCGGCGTGGCGTCGTATGGAAATTGCTTCGGCGTCCCCAACCTCGGCGGGGAGACGAAGTTTGAACCGTGCTACTCCGGCAATCCTCTGGTGAATGCCTTCGCTCTGGGATTAGTTCGCCGCGACGAAATTTTCTACGCCAAAGCCGCGGGTGTGGGCAATCCAGTGATTTATGTTGGCTCAAAGACCGGACGCGACGGCATCCACGGCGCGACCATGGCCAGCGAGGAATTCAGCGAAGCGAGCGAGGCCAAGCGGCCGAATGTGCAGGTCGGCGATCCTTTCATGGAGAAGCTGCTGCTCGAAGCCTGCCTCGAAGCCATGCAAACTGGCGCCATCGTCGGCATTCAAGATATGGGCGCGGCGGGTCTGACCTGCTCGACTTGCGAAATGGGCGCGCGCGGCCGCGTCGGACTCGAAATCGAACTCGACCGCGTGCCGCAACGCGAGACGGGTATGAATCCGTATGAAATTATGCTCAGCGAATCGCAGGAGCGCATGCTGCTGGTCGCGCAAAAAGGCCGCGAAGCTGAGGTGTTTCGAGTTTTTGAAAAATGGGGACTCGACGCCGTCGAAATCGGCCACGTGATCGCCGAAGACACCATGCGCGTGCTCGAGCACGGAAAAGTCGTCGCGGAGATCCCGAATCCCGCGCTCACGGATGATGCGCCCGTTTACAAACGCCCCATGGAGCGCTGGGAACCGAACATCCCCCGAGAAAAACCCGAGGGCGTCTCGTTCAAAAGCACAGGCGATTTCACCGCCGAACTCAAGCAGCTTCTTTCCAGCCCGAATATTTGCAGCAAGCGTTGGGTGTGGCAGCAATACGACCACATGGTGCAGACCAACACGGTCGAAGCTCCCGGCGCGGGGGATGCCGGAGTGATTCGCATCAAAGGCGCGAAGTTCGGCCTGGCGATGGCCCTCGATGGCAACAGCCGCTGGTGCTATCTCGATCCAAAACTCGGCGCGATGCATGCCGTCGCCGAAGCTACGCGTAATGTGGCTTGCACTGGAGGCGTTCCGGTGGGCGCGACCAACTGCCTCAACTTTGGCAATCCTGAAAAGCCGCATATTATGTGGCAGTTCTCGCAGGCGATTGACGGCATCACCAAAGCCTGCGAAGAACTCGATGTGCCCATCACAGGCGGTAACGTCAGCCTCTACAACGAAACTCTGGGCGAAGGGATTTATCCCACGCCGGTCATGGGAATTGTCGGCATCGTCGAAGACGTCAGCAAAGCCGTGCGTCCAAGTTTTAAAGAGCCTGGCCGTGCAATCGTGCTCTTGAGCGCCTCTGAAAGTGGCGACGCCACCGACGCCGAAATCGAATTTGGCTCTTCCGAATATGCAAAAGAAATCCTCGGCTCGCTCTGGGGATTTCCCCCTGCCTTGGAATTGGAGCAGGAAGCGGCCTTGCAGAAGGCTGTGGTCAAAATGATTCAGGCTGGCTTGCTTGATTCGGCCCATGACATTTCAGAAGGCGGCATTGCAGTGACTCTGGCTGAGTGTGCCTTTGAGAAGGGCGTCGGGTTCCAGGTCAATTTGCCAGCCCTGGACCATCCCGCCGAATGTACGCTTTTTGGCGAGGACGCCAGCCGTATTATCGTCTCTTGCGACCTAAAGCACCTTGAACGAATCAAATCTATTGCCGGCGAATTTGGGCTCTCCTCCGAGCAGATTGGTAGCACTGTTTCCGAACAAGCAGAAATCCAGTTGGACGGACGGGCCGTGGTGTCGGCTAAGGTTTCAGAACTGCGTAACGCGTACGAAGGAGTGATCGAACGGATTCTAAAATCCGATCCTGAGTTGGTCGAAGCCTGAGAATGGGGCGTGAAAATGCTGACGGACAAATTCCACGACGAGTGCGGCGTAGTCGCGATCTACCAGAATCCTGAAGCGGAGAAGCTCGCCTACCTCGGCCTGCATGCTCTACAACATCGCGGGCAGGAGTCGGCGGGTATCGTCACGTCTGACGGCATGACCCTGCGCATGCACAAGGAAATGGGCCTGGTCGCGGACATTTTTGATCAGGAAACTTTGTGGAAGATTCGCGGTACGTTAGCCATTGGCCACACCCGCTACTCGACTGCGGGCGATTCGTCGCTGCTTAACGCCCAGCCCATCATGGTGCAATCGAACAAAGGCATGATGGCTCTGGCCCACAACGGCAATTTAGTGAATGCGCAGGAGATCCGCGCCCGTATGGAAGCGCAAGGGTCAATCTTTCAGACAAATAGCGATACTGAAGTCATCGTTCACTTGATCGCCCAATCTAAAGAGCAGACGCTGCCCGAAGCCATGGCTGACGCGTTACGCCGAGTTGAAGGCGCGTTCTCTCTGGTAATGATCAGCCCTGATCGCATCTTTGCGGCGCGCGATCCTCGCGGCTTCCGTCCGCTGGCGATGGGACGCATCCCCGCTGCCGACGGTCTTAAGCAAGACACGATTGTCTTTGCCTCCGAAACTTGTGCATTTGACTTAATCGGCGCGACCTACGAACGCGACGTGAAACCGGGAGAACTTGTCATCGTCGGCCCGGAAGGTGTTTCGTCGCGTTTCTACGCTCCAGCTCTGGCGCAATCGAGCTGCATCTTCGAGCACGTTTATTTCTCTCGGCCCGATAGCCGCGTTTTTGGCCGCTCGGTGCAAGAGAGCCGTGAAGAACTTGGCCGGCAATTGGCCCGCGAAGCTCCGGTCGAGGCGGATGTTGTTGTACCCGTACCCGACTCCGGCGTGACTGCCGCCATCGGCTACGCGGCGGAAAGCGGCATCCCGTTTCGCTTCGCTCTCATCCGCAATCACTATGTCGGCCGAACCTTCATCGAACCTCGCCAAACGGTCCGCGACTTCGGTGTGAAGCTAAAGATCAATCCAGTCCGCAGCTTGCTCGAAGGCAAGCGGGTGGTTCTTGTGGACGATTCCATCGTCCGCGGCACCACCAGCAAGAAAATTGTCCGCATGATTCGCCAGGCCGGCGCAAAAGAAGTGCACATGCGCATCTCCTGTCCGCCGACCATTTCGCCCTGCTTCTACGGCGTGGATACGCCTTCGAAAAAAGAACTCATCGCCGCCAACAAAACCATTGAGGAAATTCGGGAATTCACCGGCGCCGACACCCTGGCCTATCTATCTGTGGACGGTCTCAAGCGCGCCTGCGCCGACGGTGAACGCACCTCTTACTGCACAGCTTGTTACACCGGCAAATATCCCACCAACTGGGTGGATGTGGACGAAATTCAACCCGCTGTGGCAAAGGGATAGCTGCCGCTAGGCTTTTTTTGCTCTAATCGAAAGCCACTGAAGCCGCTAATCTATTTACCCTTCCTGCCGATATCTTCTCTGATGCACCTCTGCATCATGGGAGCTTCCCTTATGCGCTTGCGTTCCTTCCCCTGGCCCATTGCGATCCGGGTGAAACTTCTCATCACCATCATCCTGTTGAGCGGATGCAGTTCCAGGCAATCAAGCACCGCGCCGACGGTCACTGCGGCACGACAGTATCACGGTACGGCTTCGGTGGGCGACTTCCTCAGCATTCAAGTGGACTCAAGCGCGCAGACCATCACTTACAACGACATCTCCAATAACACCAGCGGCACGGCGACGTACTCGGTTAACGCCGACGGCACTTACGCCATCAACGACCCTACAGGCAATTTGCAGGCGGCCTACGAAGTGCCGAATTACATGCTCATCATTCAGGCCACGAAGACGGGCCCGAATGCGAATGCGCCTGCGCTGGTAACCGCAGTCGAAAGCGGGCCGATCTCGTTGGCGACCTTTGAATCGCAGGCTTACAACACCATGCAATTTCGTACGGCGGCCGGCGGCGTGAATATCGGCTCGGTCAGCGTGAACGGGCAAGGTACGGGCGCGATTACGGGATTTTGGCCGTATGGCTATTTCAATCAGGGCAATCAAGGAGGCAGCCCGTTCAACACCGGCGCCATCGACATGAGCCAGGCGCAGGAGGATGCTTCGGGAACGTTTCTCAAGGTGCCAGATCCCGGCGGGTCGGGCTTCGACTATGTTTTTGGCACGGCGAACGGAGTTTTCGCCGTGGATACGCAAAATGGGGCGATTTTGGGTTTGAAGAAGGCATTCAAGGCATTCGACCCAAGCGTGGCGGGAACGTATAAGAGCATCTATTACCAGAAAACGAATGCCAGCACCGGACAGGGCAACATCGAGACCGGGACGCCAAGTCTGGGAACCGCAAGCATCACTGTTTCCAATAATGGGCAGGTTACGATGACCGATTCCGGCGGGAACCAGCTGGCGCAAGGAACGCTCACGGCCGTGGCCGATGCCGCGTATCTCTACGGAAGCGCAGGTGAATTGCAGGACCCTTGCTATGGCCTATTTACGTTTCGCGTGTCTTCTTCCACGGCACAGCAAGATTTATTCGTCAGCTTTCAAGGGCAAGCGATGCTCTTCAGTTCATTCACTGCAAATTTGCCTTGGGCCACAGTCGGGACCTACGACTATTTCTATGGAGTCGGATTGAAGTAAGAAACTTGTAAGTATGGGGTCCGAAAAGTGTCTCTAGAAATTCACCCTGACGCCTAACTGTGCGGCGAAGGGAATCCCAACCGTTGTTCCGGGGCCGAAGAAATCTCCCAATGCTCCACCGGGCAAGCGCAACTGGCTCAAGCTGGTAATGGGGGTAGTCGTCGTGCAGGCGGCATTCGTGCACAGGTCCGTGACGTTGCCGGATGCCGCTTGGGCCGCGGGCACCGGCAATGCCGCAACATTCGCGACGTAATTTGCGCCGGGATTGTTGCGGTTGAAAAGATTGAAAAATTCAGCGAACGGAACCATAGACCAGCGATCGTGGAAATTAATGGGACGGCTAACGCGAAGATCGGCCTGAATGTAGGGCGTGCCTCGAAATTCGTCGAGGCTGGTGGGAACGCCGTTGACCGAGATACGCGCGCTGTTGTCGGCGGTCGTGATGGTGAATGGCCTGGCGCTTTCCATCTGCGTGAGCGTGGTCACTTCAATTCCGCCCGGCGCATGCAATGTTCCTGCGAGCACGAAGCGGCTGGTCACGTCCTCGCCCGATGGGCCGTAGTCCCCGGGACCAAAAGGATTCAGCGGGTTGCACACGCCATTGACGTAATCGAAGAGTTCACCGAGTACGCATCCCCAAGTCTTGGCTTTAGAGAGTGTGTAGTTTGCCACTACTTCAAAACGCCGTGAAACATTGCCTTGTAGGTGCAGCATCAGCGCGTTATAGCTGGAGCGGTTGTCGGACTTGAAGAGATTCACACTGGGCGCGAAGGGATTGTTCAAGCTGGTTGGGTCAAAAGGATAAGCCCGATAGCCGTGGTTGCCCTGTTCATGCGTGTAGTCGGCGCTTAAGGCCCAATGTTCGTTGAATGCGTGTTGCATGCCCCCGGTGATGTGAATGGCGTAAGGGGTCTTGTAGTTGCCGTCAATGAGTGATCCGGACGTCACGCAACCCGCACTCGGATTCGTTGTTGGGTTTGTGCAAGGCAGCGGCGGAGCATTGACAGCTTGGAACGCGGTTACCCAGCCGTTTTGTGCAAGGTCGTTATAGAACATGCCAAATCCGGCGCGAATCACAGTCTTGTTGCTGTTGCCGGGAGCATAGACAAGACCAATGCGAGGCCCAATCTCCTTGCGATAGTCGTGGGGGGCGCTGGTTTCGAGGGGAATATTGAGCGCTTGCAGCGTAATGTAAACGGGATTGTCTAGCTGGCTGCGCCCGGAAGCATTGAAAAGCCCGAAAGTGGTCTGATAACGCAAGCCATAATTAAAAGTCAGATGCGAAGTGACGCGCCATGAATCTTCGCCGTAAAACGCCAGACGTTGCACGCTCTGCGAGAAACTGCCGTCCATTGCGGGGGTTGTGCTCGCCCCAGCGATTAAATCTGCGGTGAACTGCGCGGGATTGCCAATGTAATCTGTGGGATTCATCGGAAGGGAATAAAGAGTTTCCTGGTTGCCCGGGAATGAGCCACTCAACACGGGCTCATGAATAAAGTTAATTCCAAATTTGATGGCATGACGTCCGGTTGTGTGGGCGATATCGTAACGGAATTGATATTTTTCCTGATTGCGCAGGGATGGAAATAAAGTGATTGGCGTGGCGAATTGATTGTCGCCGAAAGTTTCGAATCCTGAAACGGTGAGAGAAGTTGAGCTGAAAGGAAATGCCAATGCGAAACCGAGAGTCTGATTACGAGTCTGCGTCAAATGCAGCTCGCTCGCGCCGAAAACGAATGTTCCCAACCAGGTCGGACTGAACGCATACTGATTGCTGACGACCGTATTGAAATAGTTGTTGTGCGTAGTCAGTCCGGTCGAGGGCAGTGTGGCCTGTTGCACCAGCGCATTGTGAGTGAGATAGCTGTCTTCCGATGTACGCAGGAACCACAGCGACTTTTGCGATTGTGCCCAATCAAATCGAATAGAACCGAGATAATCGCGAAATGGGATGGACACATTTTGCGGCACGGCGATCGAGGTCACGCCCGGAATCAAGCCTTCTGAAGCAAGCGTGGCCAGAGCATCGAACTGCGCAGTACTTGCCGGACTGTAAGCGATACTGGCATTTTCCCGGACATATTCAATAGACGAAAAGAACCATAGTTTGTCTTTTACGATTGGCCCGCCGAGCGTCCCCACATAGTTCTGGCGGGAAAAAGGCTGCTTCGGGTTGGGCGCAGGATTTTCAATGGGGAAGCGAGCGTTTAATGCCGATCCCCGTTCGTAAAATGCTCCGCTGCCATGCCATTGGTTGGAGCCTCGCTTGGTAGTAATGACGACCGAACCTGCGGTGGTTCCACCTGTGTCCGCTTCCTCTTGTGCGGTGCGGAAGGCAAATTCTTGCAAGGCATCCACAGAAAAATTCTGAAGAAAGCCGCCAATGTAGTCGTCGGAATTGTCGGCGCCATCTATAGAAAGTTCATTGTTGAGGCCGGAGCTGCCACCGGTGGAAACTGCGGTGATACGCGCTTTGGTGGGGTCGGAGGGTTCTACCGGTTCGGTTCCGGGAGCCAGATAAGCGATATTCGCGAAGCTCCGGGCTGCCAGAGGCAAAGTTGCAAGATCGCGTTCTGCAATAACTGTTTGGTGAACCGCGCTGGCCAGATCAATCGGCTGGGTTGTTACCGAGGAAGCCTTCGATTCAACCTTCACGCTCTCACTCGCTGCGGCAACCTGCATCGTAACCGTGACGTCGCGGATTGTACTGACCGTAACATTAAGTTGGGAGCTGGCTTTGGTAAAACCATTGGCAGTTACGGTTAGCTCGTAAGCGCCCGGCGGAAGTTCGTCGAGGCGAAAATCGCCGCGGCTATCGCTATCTGCGCTTCGTTTTAGAGAAAACCCCTGCGCTTGCAATACAACCTTGGCGGATGGAATGCGCGCGCCACTTGAATCTTGAATCGCCCCGCGAACAGAGCCCGATGGGTTTTGGGCGAGGCTTGACGATCCAAACAACGCCAACCCGAAAAGAATGAAGGCAATTTGGCGCAGATTTCTACTTAGGGAGTCAGTCAGATAATTTTTCTTCGTATTCATGATGAGTGGACGGTCAAAGAATCGGGCTGGGTGGGAGAACCCTCGCTGTACCAATAGCGAGATTAGAGACTCTTAAATGCTACTACCAGAGTTAGTAAGCATAGGGGCATCCGAAGGGGTCTTTTGGCTCCTTGCAGCGGCAAGTGCGTGTCGGCTATGCTGTCGGAACGAAAGAAGTCTAGGGGGTGTTTGATGGGATTTTTTCAACGACCTGCAATTTCTCAACTAGGTCCTCTCGAACAGAAGATGATGATGCTTCTGTGGCGGCGTGGCAATGCAACCGTTCGCGAGCTGATCGAGTTTGAGGACACGGAACTTGCTTACACGACAGTCATGACCACGCTCGACCGTCTCTTCAAGAAACGTTTGCTCAACCGGTCGCCAGAGGGAAGGGCATTCCGCTATATACCACGATATACGCAGCCCGAGTTGGAACGTGCTGTCGCCGGCGAGACAATCCGGCAACTGCTGGGGCCGGTGGAAACATCCGCCGTGCCGCTTTCTTATTTTGTAGAGGCTGTCAGCGAGCATGACGCGAGCCTGCTCGACGATTTGCAAAGGCTGGTCGAAGAAAAACGGCGAGCACTACGAACGGAAGCGCGCAACTAGGAGAACGTGGATGTTTGAAGCAAAAGGCCTTGATGTCGCGCTGGCAATGTTTTTCTTGATCTATCTCTTTGCCTCGCTGCTGGTTTTACAAACCTGGAAGTTTTTTGCCGGATGGATACAGCATAAATCCGCCCGGCAACAGGCGAATGGTCTTTTTGCTCTGCGAGTTTTTCCTTTTGTTCTTGCCGTCATATTCACATTTGGTGTGACGCTGCCGTCATTTATTTTGCTGGAACCACGAAATATAAGAGAGTCCGTGGGGATTGCGCCGCTTATTCTTGGCCTCTGTTGTTTGGTTCTGATTGCGTGGGGAATCATCCACACGGTTGCAGCCCAACGGAGAACTGCGCAAACAATTTCCGCGTGGTTGAGCGGAGCATCTCGATTGAAATCCACCGGGGATGACTCCGTGCCAATTTTTCAGACCGGGCATGATTCGCCGACACTGACTGTGGCGGGAATCAGCGCTCCGAAAGTTTTGGTTTCCGAAGCGGCCATAGCCAGCCTCAACGAAAAGGAATTGCACCGCGCTCTCCGGCATGAGATCGCGCATGTGCGTTCCTACGATAATTTCAAAAAGCTGACATTCCGTTTTTTGATGTTCCCGGGGATGCGCCCATTGGAGCGTGTCTGGCATGAAGCGGCAGAGATGGCGGCTGACGATGCCGCGGTTTCAAATCGCGAAGAAGCTTTGGATCTGGCTTCCGCATTGATCAAGATCTCCCGGCTGGCTACTGGCAAGGTGCCAGAATTCACCATGGGTCTCCTGCACAGCTCAACCGCATTAAGCAAGCGTATTCAGCGGCTGTGCACATGGACCCAACCCCATCCCGGAAGTTCTGATTGGTTCTATCTGGTTCCAACTGGATTGGCCGGCATGATGTGTACGGCGGTCATTTATCACCACATGTTGGTGAGCGTCCACCGGGTGACGGAGTGGCTGGTACGCTAGCCTTTGCGTGCCATGGCTACACGCGGAATCTTTTGTAAATCGCAGCGAATTTCAAAGTCTTTCCATTCGCCAAAATAATTTTTCACGCTATCAGCAATTGTTCTGCTAATTTCCATAACAATCCAACCGCCTTGCTTTAGCGCAGCATAAGCCTGTGGAACCAGTCTCTGAATTACTTCCAGGCCAGTCGGACCCGCAAAGACCGCGGTTCGCGGCTCGAATTTGAGGACTTCCAACTGCACTTGATCTTCTTCCATCTCTCCAACGTAGGGAGGATTGGAAACCACAAAATCAAGGCTCCCATCTTTCATGCCGTCCAGCAAGTCGGATTGTTTGAAATCAATCCGTTGCCCGAGATGGTGGCGTTCCGCGTTGATGCGGGCAACATCCAACGCCTTCGAAGAAATATCTACCGCAGTGATTTGAGCAGCCGGCAGTTCTTTAGCGAGAGCGATGGCAATGCAGCCGGTGCCAGTACCCACATCCGCAATGCTCAGCCTTGTCATGTCTCCTGCCAGGGGTAGAACAGCCTCAATCAAATGTTCGGTTTCAGGGCGTGGAATCAATACATCTGGTGTCACGATAAAATCCATGCCCCAGAATTCCTGATGGCCGGTTATGTATTGCGCGGGAACCCCGCGTGTGCGCGCTGAGACAGCATGTTCAAAGCGCTCAAATTCTTCAGTCGTCAGAACATGCTCCGGGTGCGCGTAGAGATATGAGCGATCGCATGAGAGCGCGAACATGAGCAAAATTTCCGCATTCAAACGAGCTGAACTAATGTGCGCAGTGTTTAAGCGTTCAAGGGCAGATGCAAGAGCCTCCCGGAGCGTGATTGACGCCACACTGCCCATCCGCTTAGATTTTCTCTTCCGGAAATTCGACTGCCAGGCCCAGCGGATCGGTAAAGCGATTGGTCAAATTAATCAAGCCCACCAAAATGTGCAAATCTACGATTTCTGACTCCGAAAAATGTTGTTTGAGCGGAATAAAATCAGCGTCAGTTACGTCATGAGGCGTGCGCGTAAGTTTTTCAGCGTAAGCTAGCGCAACTGCATCTTTTTCTCCGAACTTCTCAAAATTTTTCTGCTTTAGCGCCTGCCAATCGTCAGGTGTGATGCCCACGCGCTTTGAGGAGGCAAGATGATGCTGGAGGCAATAGTTGCAGCCGTTGATCATCGAAACGCGGATATAGACGAGTTCGTAGAGTTTGCGGTCGAGCGACCGTCCCACGCTTGCATAGAACCCGATAAAGTTCTTCAACATTTCCGGGCGATGCGCCAGAACTTTCTGGGCATTGGCGGGCTTGCCGCGCAGGGCTTTTTCGTAGATTTCCCTGACTTCAGGGGGTGCACTCTCGGGTTCCACAAGAGAAACGCGTGACATTGTTATGCTCCGATCTAAGTTGTGCTGTTCGTATAATAAAGCAGGCGGAAGTTCTCTTCCGACGGGCTCAATAATCGTAAGGAGTTCAGCGATGAGAGCAATGATGGCTGGTTTTTGTCTTTTGGCGTTTACAGCATGGATTCCCATTGCTGTTGCGCAGAAATCCAGTGGCTCAGACCCTGAGCAAACTCGAATCATAGCCCTCGAAAACGCCTGGAACCAGGCAGAGGAACACAAGGATGCTGCGGCTCTGGACGCGCTGCTGGCCGACAGCCTGGTCTATGTGGATTACGACGGTTCTTACATGAATAAGGCCGAGTTTATGTCAGCGATTAAAGCTCCCTCATTGCATCCCGAACAAATTGTGAATGAAGCGATGACGGCGCATGTATATGGCGATAGCGCGGTCGTCACTGGCATTTATCACGAAAAAGGCATTTTTGCGGGTAAACCTTATCTTCGACGCGGACGCTTTACCGACACCTGGGTTAAAGTGAATGGTACGTGGCAGTGCGTAGCCAGCCAGTCCACACTGGTAATGCATTAACCCGCGTCGTACTCAAAAATGAAATCTTCGGTCCTTATCGCTGGCGCTGGTCTTGCCGGCTCGGAAGCGGCGTGGCAGTGCGCGCGTCGTGGCGTGCCGGTCGAACTTTACGAGATGCGCCCGGTACGCTCGACGCCGGCACATCAGACAGCGGATTTTGCCGAGCTGGTTTGTTCCAATTCGCTGAAATCTGAAAGCGAGAATACTGCGCCATGGCTGCTAAAAGAAGAAATGCGGCGCATGGATTCGCTGTTGCTCAGGATTGCGCGTGAGTGCGCGGTTCCCGCCGGGCACGCCCTCGCGGTAGATCGTACTGTGTTTTCCCAGCGTGTGACCGAAGCCATTTCTTCAGAACCACTGATTCGCGTGCGACGCGAGGAGATCACACAGGTTCCTGGCGATCAAATTACCGTAATCGCCACTGGCCCGCTGACTTCGGATGCCTTATCTGCCGAAATAGCCAGGTTGAGCAGCAGTCCGGGAGATGATCCGCATTTGTATTTTTTCGATTCGATCAGCCCGATCGTCGAGGCAGATTCAATTGATATGGCGAAGGTATATCTCGCCGCACGCTATGACAAAGGGTCGGCTGACTATATTAACTGCCCCATGACAAAAGAGGACTACGAGCGCTTCTTGGATGCGCTGCTTTCCGCGCAATCGGTCGAAGAGCGAGACTGGGAAAAGCTGAATTATTTTGAAGGCTGCCTGCCAATCGAGGAGATTGCCCGGCGGGGAAGGGACACGCTGCGCTTCGGGCCCATGAAACCCGTGGGATTAAAAGATCCGAAGACAGGACGAATCCCTTATGCCGCAGTGCAGTTACGGCAAGAGAACCTGAGGGCAGATTCCTACAACCTGGTCGGATTTCAAAATCACTTGAAGTTTGGCGAGCAAGCCCGCGTTTTACGTCTGATTCCAGGCCTGGAAAATGCCCGCTTTTTGCGGTACGGGCAGATCCACCGCAATACATATATCAACTCACCGGCTTTGCTCAGTGAAACTTTACAAATGAAGGCACACCCTCAGATTTTGTTTGCCGGTCAAATTTGCGGAGTGGAAGGTTACGTGGAATCAATCGCCACCGGCATGCTGGCTGGAGTGTTCGCCGTCGGTTTGTTTACAAGTACCCAGCCTTTTTCGCCTCCCCGCGCTACGGCGCTTGGTTCGCTCATCCATTACGTTACTCATGCGGACGCCAAGAAATTTCAGCCGGCGAACATAACATTTGACTTGCTGCCGCCGCTCGAAAACAAGGTCCGCGACCGTAAAGAACGGCATCGCTTGCAATGTGAACTGGCATTGCAAAATTTAGATCACTGGATTTTACAAACCGCACCTCAAACCGCTCAAACCGCCTAATTTAGACTATGCACGCGGAACAATCGCTCGCTAAGGCGCGTATCACTTTAGGGGCAGGGTCTTGGCTCACGTTCAGCCGTCTGCCGCGTCCAAGCAAATATGGTTCTCCGCGACCTCGTTGGCGACGTTCTTAGGACCCTCTGGGCACACAAACTCAGGGCATTTCTGACGATGTTTGGCATTGCTTGGGGCATTGTTTCCATCGTTTTGATGACAGCAGCCGGGGAAGGCCTCGAAAAGGGCCAAGAGGCCAACGCTAAGACTCTAGGCAAGGATATTCTGATTGTTTTTCATGGGCGTACCAGCCTGCAAGCTGGCGGTACACGCGCAGGGCGGCTGGTTCATTGGGACATCAATGATGTTCCCATTTTGCAATCCGAGGCCTTGGATTGCGAATATGTGATGCCGGAGCTGGAGCAGGACGACGTTCGCATTCACAGCAACTACAACAATGCCGGTTTTACCATCACCGGGTCTTATCCGCCATTTGCCGAGGTACGCAGTCTCGATGTCGCCAACGGACGTTTTTACAACTGGGATGATCTGAAGAATACGCGTCGCGTGGCTTTTCTTGGCCCAGATGCCGCGAAGCAGCTTTTCGGCAGCCGCAATCCCATCGGTGAAAACGTATATCTCAACGATTTTCCCTACGTGGTGATCGGCGTGATGGCCGCGAAAAAGCAGGATTCAAGCTATGACGGCTGGGATGTCAGCAAAGTTTTTGTTCCTTTCACAGCCATGCAACGCGATTTCCCCAACAAGCCACCACAAGTGGAGACCTCGTTCGACCAATGGCTTATCACTCCCAAATCCTACGAACGCCACGAGGCTTGCAAGCGTGAAATTCGTACTGTGTTAGGGCGGCTTCACAATTTCGACTCCAACGACAAAGAAGCGTGTCCTATTTGGGATACCGTTCAGGAAGCCAAAGCGTTCCGCCAGATGACCGATGGCATGAAGTATTTCCTGGGGGCCGTCGGAATTGTAACGCTCTTTCTCGGTGGCCTCGGAGTCATGAATGTGATGATGGTGGCGGTGCGCGAACGGACGCGCGAAATTGGCGTGCGCAAAGCCTTGGGCGCCCCTGCGCGCGACATTTTGAAGCAATTTTTCATTGAAGCCGTACTGATCGCTTTGATCAGCGGCGGAGTCGGCCTGAGCGTTGCATACGGATTATGCGCCCTTGTGAATCTCTTGCCCATGCCGGATTTCTTTGCCGGTCTGCTGCCGACTTTGGGTTCTGGGCTTATCGCTTGTGGTTTGCTGGGAACGATCGCTGTGTTGTCTGCGCTTTATCCGGCGAGGAAGGCCGCTTCGATTGATCCGATTGAAGCTTTGCGCTTTGAGGCGGGCGGATAATCATGCTGCTTGAAATTATTCGCGAAGCTTGGATTGCGCTGAAACGCAACTACACCCGTAGCTTGCTCACCATGCTGGGCATTGTCTGGGGCATTGCCACGGTCACGCTGCTCATTGCCTATGGCAGCAGCTTCCGCAAAATTCTTGTCGGCGGTTTTGACGCTTTCGGTAAAAGTGTCGTCATCTGCTGGCCACAGCAAACCAGCGAACAACCGGGAGGACAGCGCGCCGGGCAGCACGTCGTTATCGAACAGGCCGACGTGGACATGGTGAAAGAAACTGCGCCGCTGGTGAAGCATGTTTGCCGCGAAACCGTGCGCCGTCCCGGCATCGCTTATGAGGACCGTTTAGTGGGAACCGCGGCCATTCGTGGTGTTTGCCCGGAATATGGCGAAATGCGCAACGAGGTTCCTTCGGAAGGCCGTTGGATCAATGCGAGCGATGAGCTTGAACGGCGCCGTGTCTGCTTTTTGGGCGGCAGGATCAAAGAGCAACTTTTCAGCGGACGTCCAGCAGTTGGCGAAACCGTTCTTATCGCTGGCGTGCGCTTCACAGTCATCGGCATCATGCAGCGCAAGATTCAATTGAGCAACTATTTCTCCAGTGATGACGAGTCCGTTTGGATTCCTTATTCGACAGCCGGCGACTTGTGGAACACACGCTACGCCGCGGTCATGCTCTTTGAACCGATAGCTCCGCAATTTGAAAAGAAAGCCATGGCGCAAGTATTGGCGGCTGTAGCCACTCGGCAGAATTTTTCGCCCACAGATACCAAAGCGATTCAGATGTTTGGACGTGACGAGTTCCGTCCTGTGATTGACGCACTGACCATCGGCCTGCAAGTTCTGCTGGCCTTCGTTGGTACTCTGACACTAGGCATAGGCGGCGTCGGTGTGATGAACATCATGCTCGTTTCAGTCGATGAACGTATCCGCGAAATCGGCTTGCGCCGGGCGCTCGGCGCAAAGAAACAACACATCAAATTGCAATTTCTCGCCGAAACTTTGCTCATCATGCTGCTGGGCGGGGCCATCGGCGTGCTGCTCTCCTACATAATCGCAGCCGCCGTTGGCACGCTGCCTATGATGGGCCCGCTTTTTGAAGACGACTCCGGCCGCGGCGACATCCATCTGCAAATTTCTCTGGTGACCGTCATCGTTTCTGCGGTCGTACTTCTGCTGGTTGGAGTTCTCAGTGGATTGGTGCCAGCCATGAAAGCCTCAAAGCTGGACCCAGTGGAAGCGCTGCGCTACGAATAAACGACGTAACTACTTAGTGGCAGTGTGACGATTTCTTCTATAGAGAAACCAGAGAGCAATAATCCCCGCGATTGCGAATAAAAAGATCATAGAGCGCGCTGAAGGAAATCTAACGATGCCCAAGATAGCGATTATTGCGATAAGCAGTTGCGTGGTTGAAATTCCGACATTTCGAGCCCGCGCCTCACCTCTGAATTTTATCCAGAGCGCAAGTCGGACTGCGAATAGCGTTATGAGTAATATTCCAACTGCATAGTCCCAATTCATTGGACACCTTACTTGATGCGCATAATAATCCCATCAATTCGCAGAAACATCAAATTCGATTGACAATCGTTACGAATAAATTCCTGCTTGACCCTGTGCCTGCATCCGCAGTACCTTGCCTGCAACCTATTTGCGAGGTGCATGCGTGCCAATTTCCGCCGTGGATGCGATTAGCCCAGCCTTTCAGCACGCCAAACAACAATTGCTTCAACCCTTTCGTGTCAGCCAATGGGCAAAACTCGCGCTGGTGGGCTTTCTGGCCGGGGAAATATCCTCAGGCGGATGTAACAGCGGCGGCAACTTTCAAATGCCGCATAACACTTCGCAGCACTTCTTTCCGGGCGCTCTTCCCACGCTGAATCCCATGCTTTACGCCTCGCTGATAGCGACACTGATTATCACCGGTGCAATTTTGTGGGTTCTCTTCATCTACCTCAACAGCATCATGCGCTTTGTTCTCTTCGACAGCGTGATTAACCGCCGCTGTGAAATCCGTAAGAGCTGGAGTGTGCGTCATTCGGCTGGCTTGCGCTACTTCGTTTGGCAGCTGTTCGTCATGCTTTCGATGATCGTAAGCCTCGTCATCCTTATTGGCGTCCCAGCGGCGCTCGGACTGGCACTGGGCTGGATCAATCAACCGAAGGAACACATCATTCCCCTGATCCTCGTTGGCCTCGTGCTGTTCTTGGCATTGTTCGCCCTGATCGTTTTCTATTTGTTAATCCACGTCATGACCAAAGACTTTGTCGTCCCCCAAATGGCGTTGGAAGGAGTTTCGGCCCTGGAAGGCTGGCGCCGATTATTGCCTGGAATGAAAACAGAAAAGGGCGGCTATGCCGGCTATATCGGCATGAAAATTGTCATGGCGCTCGGAGCTGCTGTAATCGTTGGGATCGTAGCGGCCATCATCACATTGTTGATGCTAATTCCTGTGGGAGGACTTGGCGCAGTCGCGGTGCTCGGTGGCAAAGCTGCCGGACTGACTTGGAATCTCTACACCATTTCTATTGCGGTGATCGTCGGTTTTATTGCGCTGGCCGTAATTTTGTACATTATCTCGCTGGTTTCCGTGCCCGCCACGGTTTTCTTTCCAGCGTATTCCATGTATTTCTTCGCCGGGCGATATGCGCCACTCGACGCGCTGCTACATCCGGCACCTCCGCCGCCATTGCAAGCACAAACAATTTTTCCTCCTCCGCCTGAGCCCATCGGCTAGTGACGGCAACTACTAGTTCTTGCTGGAATGGCCCCATGAAAATCGTCGGCCAACGATGCATTTCACGATGAGGTGGTCCGTGCCCGCGGTGACGCCAACTCCGAGCCCCGCATTGAACTCCCAGTTGGGACCGAGATCGAGATCAATGGCAGGGACAATTTGTTGCTGCTGATCGTGCAAAGGGTCGAAACCAGTGATTGGCCCCCAAGCTGCGTAATATTCAATGCCTCCAGAAATTTTTTTGGTGAAGTCATAACTAAATTTTGCGTTGGGAGAAAACTCGACGCCCTTGTTTACGCTGGGTCCATGCCAGGAACGATCCAGTGCAGGATTGAAGGCCCAATACCATTTGCCAATTTTCTTATCTACGATGGGCCGGATTTCCCACGTCCACGTATCCGGAGAATAAGCGGCTCGTTGGTAACCAATTTCATTGGACAAACTTACGCCCACCGGCCAATGCCACTTTTCGGGAATGCGAAAACGCGGTCGGATGTGATCGCCCACCCATTGCCAGCCTTGGCCGGGCTGAATGCTGGTGAAAACATAGAAACCAGTCTCGAACCAATCGGAGAACCCTTGCGTAATCTCCAGCGTCTCATGCTCCGCATGATTGGTAGGTAACATCCCATCCACAACGGTTTTACTACCGTCCACCGTGAAATTCGAGTGAATTTCAAACATGGTGCTGCCGGGGGCAACAATGTCCGAACCGTAGACTTGAATTTCATAGTTGTCCTGCGCGCGAGCGGAAATCGCCAGCCCCATGAGCAATCCGCCGACGGCCAGTACGCAAGCGCACGCAAATTTCATAGCTTAATGTTTAAATCATCTCATGCGTTGTTGGTAGGAGAATCCATTGCAATTATTCGAGAAAAGAGTGCGCGATAGTTTTGGCCACCAATCTTTCATGGCAAACATTGGTGCAACCATGACCACCGTCGCGCGGGGCATTGCGGAAATAAGCTTTGACTTCCATGAAAGGCTCACGCAGCAAAACGGATTTGTTCATGCGGGCGCCATCACCAGCATCATGGACTCCGCCTGTGGTTACGCAGCCATGAGTGTGGCGGGCGCGGATACCGACGTACTGAGCGTCGAATTCAAAGTGAATCTGCTCGCGCCCGCAGTGGGAGAGTCATTTGTAGCCCGAGCACAAGTCAAGCGCGCAGGGAAGACACTATCCGTTTGTGCCGCGGACGCCTTTGCAATTCGCAATGGCGAAGAGAAGCTGATTGCCACCATGCTGGCAACGATGATTAACGTTGTGCAGGAAAAGAGTTAGTCGCGGGCCCGGTTCTTAATCCAAATCGGAGTGCCAAGAAACCCAAACGCATCGCGGATTTGATTTTCCAGAAAACGTTGATAGGCGAAGTGTAATTTGACTTGCCGATCGGTAAAAATCACAAAGGTCGGCGGAGAAACACCGGCCTGCGTCATGTAATAAATTCTGACCTGTTGTTTTGCCGGCACGGAAGCCCGTTCGAAATCTACTTTTTTCAGAAAGCGGTTCATCTCTCCCGTCGAAATGCGTTTGCGTCTCTCCGCTGCCACTTTTTCAATCATCGGGAAAATTTTCTCAGTCCCCACTCCGCTTTCAGCCGAGATAAAGAGTACAGGAGCATAGTTCAGAAACTTCAACCCATAACGCAGGCGTTGTTCATAGGCTGCGCGATCCGCCGGACGCTTGCTCTCTTGCATGCGTGCCGCCTTCGACTGGCTTACTGCTTTCTTTTTTCCGCTGATGACTAAATCCCATTTATTCACCAAAATAATCACGGAACGTCCACTCTCATGGGCATACCCGGCAATCGAAGCGTCGAGCGAACTTACCCCCTCGGTTGCATCAATCATCATGAGCGCGATGTCAGCGGCTTCCAGATGCTTTCGGGCCATCACGACAGAAAGCTTTTCCGCCATCAGCTTGGTCTTGCCCTTGCGCCGAATTCCGGCCGTATCAATAAAGCGAAAACGCTCTCCATTGCGGTCCACGACTTCATCTACCGCATCTCGCGTAGTGCCCGCTATGGGAGAAACGATCGCGCGGTCCGTACCCGTTAGCCGATTGAGAAGCGTGGATTTCCCGACATTCGGGTGCCCAATGATCGCAACTTTGGTCTCCGCGGGTAAATTCCTTTCAGACTGTTCGCTCTCCTCGGTGTTCTCCGTTTCCTCCACGTCTTCCACGACAATTTCTTTGCTGGGTACCGCCTCCAATACCGCATCCAGCAGATCATCTACTCCCCGCCCATGCTCTGCTGAAATTGGAAACATCTTCCGAATACCAAGGCGATGAAATTCATCAATCAATCCAGTTTGCTTTTCGCTGTCAACCTTGTTGACGGCAAGGAAAAGAGGTTTACCGCCCCGCAGCATGAGTCGAGCGAGTTCAAGGTCAGGCCCAGCCAGCTCGCTTCGCCCATCCACGACCATCACTACAGCGTCAGCGTCTTTCAGCGCGACTTTTGCCTGCCGGAAAATCTCCGCCGGAATCAAATCTTTGTCTTCCGGAATAATGCCGCCCGTATCCACAATCCGCAGCCGGTATCCGCGCCAATTGGCTTCACCATAAAGACGATCGCGGGTAATGCCGGGCTCATCGCCCACGATTGCCCGCCTGGAGCCGACGATCCGGTTAAACAACGTGGACTTGCCTACATTTGGCCGCCCAACAATGGCCAGCGTAATTGCGCCGCGAGCGATGGGGGCGCTCATCGAACTATTCTTAATGCGAGTCAAATCGAACCTCTGAGGAAATGTTTATTATAGAGACTCCGTGAGCTTTACCTCTCTGCCTTCGTCCGCTGCTTCTTCCGGAGCCCGCCGCTACGACATCTCTCTGCACCAATTTTTCTCGCCCGGTGGCGTGCTGGCAAAAACGCATCCGGCCTACGAGTTTCGTCGCGGACAGCTGCAAATGGCGCAAGCCGTCGAGCAAGCCATCGAACAACGCCGTCATGTCATTGTGGAAGCGGGGACCGGAACGGGTAAGACTTTGGCTTATCTGCTGCCCGTGATTCGTTCCGGCAAGCGCGTCATTATTTCAACCGGCACCAAAAATCTGCAAGAGCAGCTCTTCTACAAGGATATTCCTTTTCTCGAGCAAGCGTTGTTTCCCGCCGGGGAAGGGAAGTT
>JAJPHW010000169.1 GCA_021325035.1 Terriglobia bacterium | reverse complement strand
TTGCATGGCCATGCGCATCATGGAAAATTGGACGGCCACACCAAGGGCGGGATCCCCGTTCATAACGTGGCGATCTCGTTGCTGCAGGCTCAGAGTCCGTCGCGGGTTTATCGCGTGTTTGAGATGTGAGCGGCCTAGGCGTCTGCTAATTCACTTAAGGCCGAATATATGAGGGTTCTCACGAAATCCTGACGGTAACTCGAACAAAGATGGGCTAAGGGGCAAATCTGAAATGTCATCGATGGTTAGGATTGTTGTGATTGTTCGATCTGGCGCGCCCTTAATACCTAGAGTTTTGTGAGTCGCAATCCTTTGAACGGGGAGGCCCATTGGCGTCGGCCCTGTGTGATGCAATCGCGCGACCTGGGGAGGCATCACGAGCGCTGTCCCGAAGACATACCAAGGTTCTGTACTTACGTATTCAGGAGCGCAGTTGTTGTCCGGGAGTTCGTGGTCAATGTACCAGGCGTCGACAGTCTCTTCTCCACCAGCATTGTTCTTATCCGGAGCTCTCCTGCTTGTTGTTATGAAATGTTTCGCCGGATGGCCAAAGAACATCTTTTGTTCACCCGTGTCCACGGTTGTGCTTTCAATATCGACCGCGTTTTGAGGATTTTTGTTTATGTACTCTTCGATTTGGGCAATCGGCAGGTATTTCACTACTTTGTAGGTCCTGTATTCGTGTGCATTCGAGTCGATCACAAAGCCGGTTCGTGTATCGCAGTTCACGATTTCCGTGATGGAAGCAGTTGAGTTCTCCCTTTTTCGTAAGGAGCCTTTTTTATACAAGGTTTCTTCGATGTCGCTGCGGCTCGCGACATTTGCCGGCGATTGGGAATCCGTTAGGATGGTGTGCTTTTTTATCGTCGTATCCGCGTGGGAGGCGATACCGAGGGCGAGAAGAAGAATTGCGAAGCGCGACATGGAGTGAGTTTATGGGCTCAGGTCGGTAGAACAAGAGTACGACAGTCATTTCAGCGGAAGTCGTGCGAGCTGGTTTCGGCCTTGGTGACAAAAAGCGGCTGCACGCGTTCGGCGCGAACTGAGATCACGTTGTCCTGATTCTGCAGGATGCCTTCTACGGCGAGGAATCGCTCGCTCGTAAGCAGCAGGCGGTTCTCATGAAACAAATCCGGGCGGACGATTGCGTTGGCGACTCCGGTTTCATCTTCCAGAGATAAAAAAACAAATCCTTTCGCGGTGCCGGGACGCTGGCGGGTGATGACGCATCCTCCGATGCGCAGACGTTTGCCCGTGGGCAAGTCGCGCAGCTCGCTGGCGCGGCGGATGCCCATAGCATTGAGCCACGCGCGCTTGTAGGCCATGGGATGCGGGCCGACGGTGAGTCCGGTGCCGTGGAAGTCGGCGACCAGGCGCTCTTCGTGATTCATGGGGACGAGCGGAGAGGGGGCGTCAGGTTCAGGCTGATTTTCCAGGAGTGGGCCTGAAGGACGCATGGCGCGCTCGACTTGCCAGAGAGCGTCGCGACGATGGAGGGGCTTTTCGAGTTTCGAGTTTCGAGTTTCGGGTTGCGCGTTGTGAAAGTCATTTTCACCACGGAGACACGGAGGCACGGAGAGATTCTTGATTGTTGATTTTTGATTGTTGATTGAATGCGTAGCGATCAGCGGGACTTCTTCATTGATTTCATTTTTCTCCGTGTCTCTGTGCCTCTGTGGTGAATTTCCAATTGAATTCAGCGCTCCGATCTCCGCGAGCGTGGTGAGTTCGTCTTTACGTAGTTCGGGTACGCGGCGGGTGAGGTCGTGGATGGAAGCGAAGGGAGCGAGCATCCGTTCGCGAAGCAGAGAACGGGCAGCTTCTTCGCGCAAGCCACGAACGTAGCGCAGCCCCATGCGGAGGGCGATGGTGTCGACACATGGGGTGCTGTCCCCACGGGACTGGATGAGTTCGCACTCAGCGTTCACATCTTCCTCGATGTTCTTTCGCGTTCCCGAGATACGAACGGTATCCGGGTGCGCCTCGAGATTCTTCCGCCCCTCCGGGGCTTGTACATCAATAATCGCTGCTATCCCACGGCTTGCGCCGTGGGCTGCACTCTGTCGCCGCTTCGCGGCTGGGTCTTTGCTAGGACCGGAGAATTGAGTGTCGGATAATGCGCTCGGGACTCGGGGCTCACGACTCGCGACTCGCTCCAGCGTGCAATTCCATTCCGATTTTGTGACATCAATGGGCAGCAGCTTCAACCCGTGGCGCTGCGCGTCTTTCACGATGGTTGCCGGAGAATAAAATCCCATCGGCTGATTGTTGAGCAACGCCGCCGTGAACGCGGCGAGATAGTGGCATTTCAGGTAGGCGCTGGCGTAGGCGATTAACGCGAAGCTGGCGGCGTGGGATTCGGGAAATCCGTAGAGCGCGAAAGATGTGATCGAGAGAATAATTTCTTCCTGTGCTTTGGGAGAGATTCCATTCGCTGTCATACCGGCGCGAAGTTTGGCTTCGATCTCGCGCATGCGGGCTTGCGAACGCTTGAATCCCATGGCGCGGCGGAGATCTTCGGCTTCGCCTCCGGTAAAATTGGCGGCGATCATGGCGATGCGCAAGAGTTGTTCCTGAAAGAGTGGGACACCGAGCGTGCGCTTGAGAATGGGTTCGAGCGAAGGGTGCGCGTAGGTCACCTCTTGGCGTCCCTGGCGGCGCTCCAGGAATGGATTCACCATCTGCCCGACGATTGGTCCCGGACGAATGATCGCGACTTGCACAACCACGTCGTAAAAACGTATGGGGCGCAGACGCGGCAGACATGACATTTGCGCGCGGCTTTCCACCTGGAACATTCCGACCGTGTCGGCTTGCTGCAATGTGGAATACACCTGCTTGTCATCTTGCGGCAGGTGCGCGAGATCGACCTCTTCGTGATAGTGATCGCGAATCAGTTCGATGGAATCTTTGAGCACGGCCATCATGCCGAGGCCGAGCAGATCGACCTTGATGATGCCCATGTCGGCGCAATCTTCTTTGTCCCATTGCACGACGACGCGGCCGGGCATGGACGCGGGTTCGAGCGGCACGACGGAATCGAGTTGTCCCTGACAGATGACCATGCCGCCGGAATGCTGGCCGAGATGGCGCGGCATGTCCTGCACGGCGAGGCAAAGTTCGTAATACTTGCGCAGCCGCGGGTGGGTGAGGTCGAGTCCGGCATCGCGAAAGCGGCGGTCGAGCGCGTCGTTCTCGTCGCGGAACTCCCAGGTAGCGACTGCGGCGGAAATTTTCGCGAGTGTTTCCGCATCGAACCCGAGCGCCTTGCCCATTTCGCGCGCGGCCATGCGATTGCGATAAGTAATGACATTGGCGGTCATGGCAGCGCCGCGCTCGCCGTATTTGCCGTAGAGATACTGAATGACCTTTTCGCGCTCGTCGCCGCTGGGCAGGTCGAGATCGATGTCGGGCCACTCGCCACGCTCCTCCGAGAGAAAGCGTTCGAAGAGCAGTTCCATACTCACGGCGTCGACCGCAGTGATTCCGAGCGAGTAGCAGACGGCGCTATTGGCGGCCGATCCGCGTCCTTGCACAAGGACGTTTTGCTGGCGACAGTAGCGGACGATGTCCCAGACGATGAGGAAGTATCCGGCAAGTTTGAGCTTTTCGATCAGCTTCAGCTCTTTCTCGATTTGCAAGCGGGCTTTCACTTGCAGGTCAGGCGGTTTGCGGCCATAGCGTTCATGAAATCCTTCCCACGCTTTCTGGTGCAGGTAAGAATTCATCGTCTCGCCTTCGGGTACTGGATAGCGCGGAAATTCGTAGCCGAGATTGTCGAGGGTGAATTCAAGGCGCGAGGAAAGTTCGACGGTGTTGTGGATAGCTTCGGGCAAGTCGGCGAAGAGTTGCTGCATCTCCTGCGGAGACTTCAGGTGACGCTCGGAGTTGCGGGAGAGCAGACGCCCGGCGGTGGAAAGCGTGCGGTGATTGCGAATGGCAGTGAAGGCATCGCAGAGTTCGCGAGCTTTGGGGATGGCGTAGTTCACGCCGTTCGTGGCAAGTAGAGGAAGATGGAACGAGCGGGCGAGATCGATGGCAGCGCGGTTGCGGGATTCTTCTTCGCGGTGGAAGTGGCGTTGGAGTTCGACATAAACATTTTTGTGACCGAAGATGCCGATGAGTTGATCGATGTATCGTTGGGCATGATCCATTCCTCCCTGCGCGAGAGTTGCTGCTAGTGAGCCTTCGTTGCCGCCAGTGAGGCAGATGAGTCCTTCGGCGTGTTCTTGCAATTCCTCGGCAGTGACGGTGCCTTCTCCTTTTTTCGCGCGCAGCTTCATTTTGGTGATCATGCGGCAGAGGTTTTGGTAGCCAGTGCGAGAAGCGACGAGTAGGGGAAGGCGGAATGTCTGGTCACTTTTCGTAGATTTGTCATTCCGAGCGGAGCGAGGAATCTCTACCTCCTTTACGGATTGCCGGGGGTAGGGATCCTTCGACTCCGCAAGTGCTTCACTTCGTTTCGCACTTGCTCCGCTCAGGATGACATCGTTGAATGAGGCACAGGAGACTTCCGCCCCAATGTGTGCTTTGATCTTGGTTTTCTCTGCTGCCAGATGGAATCGCGGCGCGCCATAGAATCCGTCGGTATCGAGCAGCGCCATGGCTGGCATGTTGAACTGCTGACAGGCGCCGACCAGTTCCTCGGGCAGGGAAGCGCCTTCGAGGAAGCTGAAAGCGGAACGGGCGTGAAGTTCTACATACATTTAGTCATTGATTCATTTAGTCATTTACTCATTTAGTCATTGAACCCACTCACCGACAAATGACTAAATGG
Source organism: Terriglobia bacterium (assembly GCA_021325035.1). Lineage (GTDB taxonomy): Bacteria > Acidobacteriota > Terriglobia > Terriglobales > Acidobacteriaceae > JAJPHW01. The sequence continues at coordinate 223 of JAJPHW010000169.1, read as the reverse complement.
CTAAATGATTCAATGACTAAATTCTTTTATTTCCTTCAGTCATACGTTCCCTCTACAAACCAACTCCCTCCGAGCAGATCGTGGACGAGGCGGTAAAACGAGACGGCTTCGCCGTTGCGCAGGGCCAAGTCCCATTCGTCGCGGGACCAGGCATCGCGCTCCCACCAATCGCCGGAAAAGCGCCAGGGGCCGGCCTTCCAGAGCACATCTCCCTGAACGTCTT
>JAJPHW010000003.1 GCA_021325035.1 Terriglobia bacterium | reverse complement strand
GTGGGCGTGTTTGGGCCGGTTCTGGGGCCGGATTATTCGGCGTCGATTCTGATGGTGCAGCGGTTGATGGATGGCGCGATCCCGGGCTGTCCGCGGCTGTATTTTGGCGCCGTGGATGTGCGTGATGTCGCGGACTTGCACGTGCGGGCGATGACGAATCCGGCGGCGCGGGGAGAACGGTTTCTGGCGGTCGCGGGAGATTTTCTATCATTCGTCGAGATTGCCAAGATATTGAAGGGCCGGATGGGCGCGGCGGCAAAGCGGGTGCCGACGCGACAGCTACCGGATTTTCTGGTGCGGCTGGCGGCGCTGCGCGATCCGGCGGTGAAGTTCATTTTGCCGGAGCTGGGGAAATGGAAGAACGCGACCAGTGAAAAGGCGCAGCGCGTGCTGGGATGGAATCCGCGAACGAGGGAAGATGCGGTGGTGGCGACGGCGGAGAGTTTGGTGGGGTTGGGGTTGCTGAAGGGCGCGTAGAAATCTGGGCCGGCTTTGTTTATGTGACTCGGACGTTCAGCAGTTTTAATAATACTCAGTTCCGGCTTTTACGACACCGCTGATGCCTTTTCGCTTAATGGCTAATTGCATCGCTTTATTTATGAGTGTGAAGCTTGGTATTTTGAAATCCAATTTTCCTCCTTGGCCGTCTGATTCAATCTGTAGATCTTTTAGTTCCTCAATCCAATTGGGTTTCGGTCCTGGAAGATTTGTCCCGTCATATTGGAACCACAGTTGCTGGCGCAGCTTGAGGCTTTGTTTAAAGGTGTGAAGCATCCACGCATCGAGTACGGCAAGTTGTTTGGCATCATTAACCATGGGATAGTAGCTCATAGCTCCACGAAATTGGAGATCTGGAATTCTCCCAGCAACGAAGGCACGTAGTTTCTCATCGTTCAAGCCACCATACAAATAAGCCCGTACCTGTCTTAGGGCTGTAATGTAATCAAGATCCGTTGTTGTGGTAAGACGATTTGAATTAAAGATTCCTTTGCGAAGAGGTTGTATGAGATTTTGGTAGATCAAGTAAGCGATATAGCTTTTTATCTTTGCAATTTTCTTAGTCTTGATAGCTAACGAATTCAGTGAAATTGTGTATCCAAGGAAGTCGATGGCGTGTTTTACGGCCATTTCTCCGGTAACACCGTGTTCAGTTAGCAAATGTATCCCGGGGGATTTCGCTCGATTAATTTTTACACCCATGCGTCTCGAGAAGTCTTCAATTGTTTGGTACGCGACTACAACTCTCTCATAATCTTCGCACCATATAACTGTATCGTCCGCGTATCTGGCAAAGCCAACACCAAGACGCTCCAGACTCCTGTCAAGTTCCCAACAAGCAACATTAGCCAAAAATAACGAAATGGAGGTGCCCTGTGGAATGCCTTTGCTTCGCGACTTTGCTCCATTGGGATAGTTTGCACTTCGAGCGGATCGTGAGTTTAGGAAACTCTGGATTACGACTTTCTCGCTCTTTGTGTATATAAATCCGTGTTCATCAAGTATCTTCCAGAGGTATTCATGGGCAATATTGTCGAAGAAGCCTGAAAAATCATATTCGGCGACATAAACTCTCTCGAGCCGTCGCCATTCTAAAAAGATCTCGTTGACTGCATGGTGTGCGGTGCGATCTTCGCGATAGGCATAAGCGTAATTACTCAACTTCGTCAAATTTTTATGCAATAACGACTTGTAAACAAGCCGGGAAACTGCTGCATCGGGCAACGGGAAAATATTTAGCGTGCGAATGCTGCCATTCTCTTTCGTTATTGGGAATTGCAGAGCTGTGGATGGCCGATAGGAGAATGCACTGATTTTCCGTGCAAGTGTGAAGCTGTAGCTGCTCAGCTTTTTCCCTTCTCGAACTTTGAATGGGTTAAATGCCGGGTTTAACTGCCAATAGTATGGACGCCTGACATGTTTAACGTAGGGAGCAAGTGTTCTAGTACTTCGACGCCTTACGTTGTCATGGAGTTCTTGCAAATAGTCAAAATGCCTAGCGATGTGCTTTTCGCAATCTTGGCTGAGGAAATTGTGAAGAAGGGCGCGCATACAAACTGCCTGAGCTCCCACGGCGTTCAAGCCGAAAATTAGGTTTTTCTGTATGCCGACAAGTTAATTACCACCCACGGCAATACATCCCCCAAGGAGATGCGTCTGACCGCTGCACGAGTAAACAACCTCAAGCGGCGATCGTCAGCTCTTTCGCCTCGTGCCTCTTGGCATTACGGGTGCCCAGGCAGCGAATATTGTAGCCTATCTTGGATTTCCAGAAATTCTTGATTACCGCTTACGCTACGATCCAATTGCCCTTAGCCTTTTTCCCACCAAAATCACATAGTGAATCGCGGAAATAATCGTGAAGGCGAAGACGGCGCGGAGAAATGTCTGGCGGGCGATGTAGATCCAGCGGATGGGGTAGATCTGCAAGAGCATGACGAAGAATACGGCGGCGACCTGGGCGAAGGTGTTGGCTTTGCCGAAAATGCTGGGGCGGAAGTCGCGGAGTCCGGCAATGGCGTAGAGCACGGCGCTGGCGGCGAGAATGGAGATGTCGCGGCTGAAGACGAGCACGGTGAACTTCCAGGGAATTTTGTGCAGAATGGAGAGCACCATGAAAGTCGTGCTGAGCAGAAGCTTGTCGGCGATGGGGTCGAGATATTGGCCGAGGAGGGTCTTTTGATCGAGGGTGCGGGCGAGGAAGCCGTCGAGGCCGTCGCTGCATCCGGCGATGACAAAGAGGATGAGCGCCCATTTGTATTTGCCGTCCACGAGGTAGTTGATGATGAAGGGAAGAAACATCATGCGGAGAAGCGTGAGCTGGTTAGGGAAGGTGAGCAGTTGCGAGAGCTTGAGCGCGGCTTCTTTTTTGATGACCTTGAGGTTTTGTTGAGCGGGAGACGGCACGGGATGATTGTCGCCGGATGAAGTAGGGATTGCAAGGCGGGTTTGCCGGAGAATGTATGTCCCGGTACAATAAAGCGTAAGCAGGCCCGTAGCTCAGCTGGTCCAGAGCGCTTCCTTGACACGGAAGAGGTCGATGGTTCGAATCCATTCGGGCCTACCATCCCTAAATATTT
>JAJPHW010000036.1 GCA_021325035.1 Terriglobia bacterium | reverse complement strand
GTCAGTCAAGGAGAAGCCCCTTATGCCCTTGCTGTCTTTTCTCGACCGCGATCGCACTATCGCGCACCCCGGCTTTAATCGCTGGCTCGTCCCTCCCGCAGCGCTCGCCATTCATCTCGCTATAGGTCAGGTTTACGCCTTTAGCGTATTTAAAATTCCCCTCAGCCAACTTATCGGCATCACGAAGTCCGTTGACGGGGATTGGAAGCAATCGCAGATTGCTTGGATCTTTTCGCTTGCGATTGTCATGCTCGGTCTCTCGGCGGCTTTGTTCGGCAAATGGCTGGAGTCTGCTGGACCGCGCAAAGCGATGTTTGCTTCGGCTGTCTGTTTTGCGCTGGGCTTCTATATTTCTCACGTCGGCGTAGTTACCCACCAACTTTGGATCATTTTTATCGGCTACGGCATCGTCGGAGGCATCGGCTTGGGGCTCGGCTACATCTCCCCCGTTTCCACCCTGATCAAGTGGTTTCCAGATCGCCCCGGTTTGGCCACCGGCCTCGCCATTATGGGTTTTGGTGGTGGCGCCATGATCGGTTCGCCGCTCGCCGTAAAGTTGATGGCGCACTTCAAAACAGGCACGGATTTAGGTGTGGCACACACATTCCTGGTTATGGGCACGCTTTACTTTTTATTCATGATGTTCGGCGTTTTCACGGTGCGCGTCCCCGCCGAAGGCTGGAAGCCGGCAAATTGGACGCCTTCTGCAAAACCGTCGGCATTGATCACTACTCATAGCGTTGACGTCAACACTGCTTTCATCACGCCGCAATTCTGGATGTTGTGGGTGGTTTTGTGCATGAACGTGACTGCGGGAATCGGCATCATCGAACAAGCGTCTCCCATGATTCAGGACTTGTTCAAAGGAACTATCGGGCCGGTCGCAGCTGGCGGATTTGTTGGATTACTTAGTTTGTTCAACATGGGCGGCAGGTTCTTCTGGTCTTCGGTCTCGGACTATATCGGGCGCAAAGCCACTTACTTCACGTTCTTTTCACTCGGTTGCATTTTGTATTTTCTGCTGCCGTACACAGGCGGCGATCACATGAATAGCGTAGTGCTATTCGTGGCGATTTGCGCCATATTGCTCTCGATGTATGGCGGCGGCTTTGCCACGATCCCCGCCTATTTGCGCGATATGTTTGGCGTGTATCAGGTCAGCGCCATCCACGGCCGATTGCTGACCGCGTGGTCCACTGCGGGGGTGCTTGGGCCGCTTCTAGTCAACTACACGCGTGAATATCAACTTGCCCATGGCGCTGACAAAGCGGGAGCGTACCAGACCGTTCTCCATATCATGGCGGGACTACTGGTGGTAGGCTTCATCTCCAATCTTATGGTCCGTCCGGTAGCGCAAAAATATTGGCTGCCAGATTCATCGGCTAAGATTGGAAACAAGACAGAAAAATAGGAGCGTTTGCGATGAATAGCGAAACAAAATCCTCCCCGGTCCTTATCTTCGCAGCTTGGCTGTTTGTTGGAATCCCCGCCGGTTGGGGTGTTTACAACACAGTCCACAATTCCATGAAGCTATTTCAGCCGCCAGTAGCGCAACCAGCACAGGCTCTACCCACAAAATAAGTATCTTGCTTTCAATCTGCTAGCGGAATTTATTTTTTTTATAAATGGTCATGATACAATGACCATGAACGTATTAATGTGACCATGAAACAAATTGCCGCTGGAGATTTCAAAGCTCGCTGTCTCAATTTGATGGAAAGCGTAAACAAGACAAAAGAACCGCTCTTGATCACCAAACGTGGACGTCCGGTTGCCAAACTCGTTCCGGTCGAAAGCGATAAACCGAGTTTGATAGGCCGGCTGGAAGGTATTGTCAGAATCACCGGCGATATCGAATCTCCGATTGAACCGCCTGAAGCCTGGGATTCGGTGCGATGATTTTGCTGGATACGCACGCCTTGGTCTGGATGGCATCCGAACCAAAGCGGCTTTCGCGCCGTGCGGCTCAGGCGATTCGCGCCGCTGAGCGGGACGGGGGATTAGCCATTTCCGCGATCACTTTGTGGGAATTGGCTTCCCTGTTCTCCAAGGGGCGAATACAAGCATTCGGAACAGTTGAGTCATCCATTCAATTGCTCATCCAAGGTGTAATCGTAAGAAACATCACGCCGGAAATCGCTTCGCTGGCTACCCAATTTCCTGATAGTTATCCCCGTGACCCTGCCGATCGTCTGATCGGAGCCACAGCTCGCGCCGAGGGAATAAAGCTCGTCACCCGCGACGCGAATATCGCGGCAAGTCCGCTACTCCAGACTATCTGGTAGAGACTCAGATATCTTTGTGCAAAGTAAGGCAGCTGAAGCCATACCCAACCGTAAATGTCGCCATGCTTCCCAAGGCCACATACCATGTAAACGGCACGTGGGTAAATTGCCACAAATAAACATTCAGCAAAAAGCCAACACTCATTCCAACCATTGCGCCGGTTTCATTGGCTCGTCGAGTAAGAACGCCCAGTAGAAACGCTCCCAACAAAGCGCCATAAGCGACGGATGCGATTGACAACCCGGCTTCAACGACTTTGCCGCCATGCCGTGCAAACAAGGCCAGCCCGAACAATACAATCCCCCATCCAACCGTGATCAGCCGCGAGAGTTTCAGTCTTGTTTCTTCACTGGATTGCGGCTTGATCCGAGCATAAAAATCCATCACAGACGTTGATGACAACGAGTTCAGCGCCGCGCTCAGATTCGACATCGCCGCGGCGAGAATCGCAGAAATCAGAAGCCCGCGAATTCCAATCGGCATGAAGTTGACAATGAATGTGGGGAAAATCGCGTCAGTCCTTGGGAATACCGACGCAGGCGGATTCAGCTTATAGAAAACAAACAACATGGCTCCAATCAGCAGAAACAATCCGAACTGAAAAAACACAACCACGCCGCTCGATAGCAATGCAAGTTTTGATTGCCGTTCACTGCGAGCAGCCAGCAGCCTCTGCACAATGAGTTGGTCCGTTCCATGACTGGCCGTGGTTAAAAAAGCTCCGCCAATCAACCCCGACCAGAATGTATAGGTCTGAAAGAAATTCCATGAAAAATCGAACACATGAAACTTGCCGGCCGCGGAGGCCATAGAGTCAATCGTCGCCCAACCGCCGGGTACTAAATGCAAAATCGTAAAGAATCCCACAACCGTTCCAGCGATATAAATCCCCAACTGGATCACATCCGTCCAAATGACGGCGGCCATGCCGCCTTCGAATGTGTAAATCATGGTCAGCAGCGTGACGATTCCAATTGCGGTCAAATCGCGATTGAAATCGCTCATGCCGGCCAGCACCTCACCCAGCGCAATCCGCACCACAATCGCGACTGCAAAAACCCGAACACCTTCCGCTGCCGCGCGGGTTACGAGAAATAAACCGGCCGTTAATGAGCGCAGTTTTTGCCCGAATCGCCGTTCGATCAGTTGATAGGCAGTAAATAAATCACCGCGAAAGTAGGGTGGGATAAACAACCAACAGATAATCACCCTTCCCACGAGATAACCGAGCACAAGTTGCAGAAAACTAAAGTCTTTCGCGTAAGCCAGGCCGGGAACGCTGATTATGGTCAACGTGCTCGTTTCCGCCGCGACTATGGACAGCGATATTGCCCACCAAGGGATATTGCGGTCTGCAAGAAAGTAGTCTTTCAGGCCGCGCTGTTTGCTTCGAAAGCGCAGCCCAAAAAGCGTAACTCCAGCCAAATAAATCGCGATGACGATAACGTCAACTGCGCTCATGTTCCCCTGCATTTGGATATACATGCAGAGAGAGCGCTCGCAAATAGGCGTTTAGGTACCCGCCTTCGTGCGTACGATACCCGCCTTTGTGAGTCAACGGTTTAGAGTCTTTTTTACCTAGTCCGAACCGGCCCAAATCCTTGCACTCGCATAGTTTGCCAGCGTAAACTTTGTTGAACTGGAGAAAGTCCAGCCGTTTCCGTCCCCCGGTGTAAGTAAATTCCGACCGCAGGTGTAAATAATGAAATTAGCTCCCAGCTGCCAATCGAGTGCAATTCGCCAGGCTTTGGCGACTATTCTCCTGACCCTTTTCATGCTTTCGCTATGTGGAATTTCCGCATCCGCCCAGAACACGATTAGCACCATAGCCGGTGGAGGAAAAGTCAGCGGTACTGCAACCGGACCGATGGCTGATATTGCTGCGCCCAGTTCCGTAACCAAGGATCCCCAAGGCAACGTCTATGTGTCCGGCCCGGCGCAGAACCAGATCTACAAGATTGACACGTCAGGAAACATCTCGATTTTTGCGGGAACTGGCTATCCTTCAGAAGATCCCCAGAAACTGAATGGATATCCTGCCACGCAGGGAACTTTGAATAGCCCGACGGGCATCGCATCTGATAAAGCTGGCAACATTATCATCGCTGACACGACGGATTATTTAATTCGCAAAGTTGCAGTCGGAACCAACAAGATTTCTGTCGTCGCAGGCAATGCACACCAATGCGCAGATCCGACGCAGACTCCGTACGCCTGCGGAGACAACGGCGCCCCGTACTCCGCAACTTTGGGAGCGCCTACGGCGGTTGCAACCGATAAACAAGGCAACGTTTATATCGCCGACACTAATGACAACCGCATTCGTGTCGTAAACGTGACCATGGCCCCCATCGTGGTGGCCGGGACCACAATTTTGAAGGGAACCATTAACAGTATTGCGGGTACGGGTTACAGATGCTCACCTTCTACCGCGCCGTGCGGAGACGGAGGTCCTGGTCTTTCAGCCTCCTTCAATGGGCCGAATGGAATTGCGCTCGACAGCCAAGGCAATATATATGTCGCGGACACTGGTGACCGCCGCATTCGCGTGATCAACAATTCCACCGGCATCGTTACCACGTACGCAGGGACAGGTAACTCTTGCATTCCTTCCCAGGGTTGTGGAGATAACGGTCCACCTACGAGCGCTAACATTTCTTCTCCATGGCAGATTTCCTTTGATCCCTCGGGCAACTTGTATATCAGCGACCCGCCGGAATCGAAGATTCGGGAAGTGCAGGCTAATGGCAACATCATCACTTTCGCTGGAAGCGGTACACGCAATTTCAGCGGAGATGGCGGCGCAGCGACTTCGGCTGCGATTAACTCCATTCGCGGGGTCTGGGCTGACACAACCGGCAACGTTTACATCGCCGACACCGGCAACCAGCGCGTGCGCGTAGTCAACTCTGGCAACATAAATACACTTGCTGGCGGCGGCAATGGTGGCGATGGCGGCCCTGCTGTCGGAGCCATTCTAGCTGGCGATCGCGCGACAGCCATAGATAGCAACGGCAACATCTACATCGCGGACACTGCCAATAACCGCGTTCGTGAATTTACGGTGGGCGGCAACATCACAACCCTGGCTGGAACTGGAATCGCAGCCTACTCCGGTGACGGCGGCCCTGCCTCAGCAGCGACATTGAGCGGCCCTGAAGGCGTTGCCGTGGATAACTCCAACAACGTGTACATCGCGGACAGCAATAACTTCGTCATCCGCATGGTCAACACTTCCGGCGTAATTAGCACCGTAGCCGGCAACGGCAAAAGCTGCGCACCGAGCTGCGGCGATGGCGGCCTTGCTACGAGTGCTTCTTTCATGTTTCCGACAACAGTCGAGCCAGACGCTTTTGGCAATTTCTACGTTGCCGACCAAAGGGCCAACCAGATTCGCATGGTGAACTCCTCTGGCATCATCAGCACCTTTGCGGGAACGGGTACCGCTTGCACAAACACTGCAATCGGCGCGTGCGGTGATGGCCAGTCCGCTACCGGGCCAAACACAGAATTATCTGGCCCGTTCAGTGCTGCTCCCGATCTTTTCGGGAACGTCTATATCGCTGATACCAACGATAACCGCATTCGCGTAGTGAATGGCGGCATCATTAACGCCTTTGCTTTCACGGGCAACGGAATACTCTACGGCCCCAACAAAGCTCCGGCATTGCAATTTGCCTATAACACCCCGCAGGACGTGATTGTGGATGCGGGCGGAAACGTTTATGTTGCGGGCAGCGGATTGTATTACACGATCGAACGCATTGACATTAAAGCGTCCGGCAACCCGGTTGTGGCAGTCACGGGCAGAGTTGGCGACCCGAAATACTACGGATACGCTGGTGACGGCGGGCTGGCACTTCAAGCACAGCTCGACAACTACGGCGCTTCCATTGACGCGAATGGTGATCTCTATATCGCAGACGGTACGAACAACGCGGTGCGCGCTGTTACGCTGACGCCTTCAGCAACGATTGCACCGTCATCGCTCGTGTTTCCGGCAACCCTGATCAATACCACCAGCGCGCCGTTGAGCTTCAAGTTGACCAACAACGGCAGCAATGACTTGATCATCAGCTCAATCACGGTCACTGGCGAGTTTGCGCTAACAACCGGAACTCCATGCGCGAACAATCAGGTACCCCCCGGATTTTCCTGCACGATCAGCGTAACTTTTACCCCGACAACTTACGGCACCATCACTGGCAAAGTCGTCATCAACGACAATGCTTATCAGGACCCGACGCAGACCGTGTATCTGACTGGATATGGCCCTGATTACACCATCACCGCTGTGCCAAATTCGCTCACGGTCGCTCCCGGCAATCAGGGAACGTCAACGATTACGCTGACGCCTAGCGCCGGATTCAACCAGACGGTGAGTTTGACCTGCACCGGTATGCCGAAGCAGTCCACCTGCAACATCGTGCCGAATTCGATCACGCTGGATGGGACTGACGCTGCCAGCGCAACTTTGACCGTTAGCACCTCTGCGAGCACGCCGCCGGGGTCTTATACCCTGAAGGCGAATGGCAAGAGCGTTACTAATCATGCTGCATCCATTGCTCTGACCGTGTCGTAAATCGGTTTGGAAATAGAAAGGCCTCGCCAACGGCGAGGCCTTTGTTTTGTCCGAAAATATTTAGTGGAGAGCGCCAACGACCCGCTCAACCTCTTCCCTCAACTTGCCCGAAGTCACTAAGTTCCTCAACGAATTCAAGTCATCGATCATTACTCGATCACTATCCGCGAAGGCAACCCGGCCGCGAATGGCACTTAAAGCGGCTTTCACTCCCGGGCCAGGTTCGAGTGGCTTGTGAAAATCGAGCGCTTGCGCAGCGTTCAGTAATTCGATACTGACGACGGTTTTGGCATTTTCGAGGATGCATGCCGCTTGACGCGCAGCAATCGTGCCCATGGAAACGTGATCTTCCTGATTGGCGCTGGTGGGAATGCTATCGGCACTGGCGGGATGAGCCAATACTTTGTTTTCGCTGACAAGACTTGCTGCTGTGTACTGCGTGATCATCAATCCCGAATGTAGGCCCCCGGTTTGCGCCAAAAATGGCGGCAATCCCGATAAAGAAGAATCTTGCAGGAATGCCGTGCGGCGTTCACTGATGTTGGCGAGTTCGGAAATTGCGAGCTTTGAGTAATCCATGGCTAAGGCCACGGGCTGGCCATGGAAATTGCCAGCGGAGATAACTTCCTGCTCGTTGGGAAAGATTAGAGGATTATCGGTCACGCTGTTAATCTCGCGTTCTAAAACTTCGCCGACATGCTTCAAGGCATCGCGGCTCGCGCCATGCACTTGTGGAATGCAGCGAAGTGAATAAGGGTCTTGCACTTTGTCACAGTTCGCGTGCGATTTGTGAATTGGGCTGTTCGCTCCGATGCGGCGGATGTTATCGGAAACTTGTACGGCGCCAATATGAGGGCGAACCTGGCTTACTTTGGCATCGAATGCGCGCAAAGTTCCTTTCAGCGCCTCGATCGTCATAGCGCCGGCAATGTCGGCAGCAGTTGCGAGGCGTTGTGCATCGTGAACGACCAAGCATCCAATTCCCGTCATGGCCTGCGTGCCATTAATGAGAGCCAGGCCTTCTTTGGCTTCCAGAACAATTGGCTTCAGCCCAGAGCGACGTAAAGCTTCATGAGCATCCATCCATTCGCCTTGATATTCGGCTTTGCCCTCGCCAATCAACAACAGGCTCATATGCGCGAGGGGAGCAAGGTCGCCGCTGGCTCCGACTGAACCTTGAGAAGGCACCGAGGGATGAACGCCTTTGTTGAGGCAGGAAATCAGCAGGTCAATGACTACTTGTCGAACGCCGCTGAATCCTAACGCAAGACTTTGCGCGCGCAGCAAAAGCATCGCTCGCACCACTTCTGTAGAAAGTAATTCCCCTGTGCCAAATGCGTGCGAAAGCAGCAGATTTCGTTGCAGCGCTTGCAAATCCCGTTGGGCGATTCGTATGTTAGCCAGTTTGCCGAATCCGGTGGTCAGGCCATAGACCGTTTGATTTCCAGCTACGAGCTGCTCGACATAGGCACGGCTTGCGGCGATTTTGGGCTTTGCCGCATCCGCTAATCGCATGGGGACGTGTTCCCTCGCGACCCGGACAACATCGGCCACTTGCAGATTTCCACCAATTTCAATTTCGTTTTTCATGAATATTTAAACCGATAAGAATTCAGACTTCAGGAGTATCCGCACTCCGCATGATACACGCGAACGCTTAGCGTTTTGTTGCGCGGCGGCGCTGGCGCAGGGGAACTTGCTCCCCCGATCGTCCCAGCACACGGCGCTTGACTGGCGATGACAACACAACCGAAGTCGAAGTAGTTCCGAAAGGCGTGAGCTTGTCAATGACAGACTCCATGTGCTGCACCGAGCGGACTTGAACTTTTAAAATGAAAGAATCTGCGCCCGTGCTGCGGTGGCACTCCAGAACCTCCGGCAATTCTTGCACGACTTTTGTGACCCGCGTGAAATCTCCGACGATGCTGATGCGAATGAATGCCGTGATGGGCATACCGATGCGAGCTGGATTGATCTCGGCGCGGTAGCCTTCGATTATGCCGGCGTCTTCCATTTTGTGAATGCGCTCCGCTACCGCGGGAAGGCTCAGCGAAACGCGTCGTCCCAGCTCCGCGTAGGTCAAACGCGCGTCTTCCTGAAGTTCGCGGAGAAGCTGCCAGCTCTTATCGTCCATAACTTTCGAATCTAAGGTCATTATGAGATATACCTTTACTTTCTAAATAACAAATTTGATTATGCCTTGTCTATGCTATTTACGTTGCCTTGCCGTCTAAGTTATTTATAAAGAATAGCGAGGTGCGCACAAATGCCTTTCGATAATACTCATTGGGCCTGGATTAACGGCCAAATCGTCCCTTGGAAAGACAGCAAAGTCCATATCTCTTCCCACGCCCTGCACTATGGCACCGGAGTATTCGAAGGCATGCGCAGTTATATGACCTCGCAGGGACCGGCTGTATTCCGTCTCGATGCGCACATGAAGCGTTTCTTTGAGTCGGCGGCGGTCTATGGGCTGGAAATTCCTTACACCCAACAGCAGCTTGAGGATGCAGTCTGTGAAGTCATTCGACGGAATGACTTTCAAGAGTGCTATATTCGCCCGCTTTGCTATTACGGCTCCGAGTCCCTGGGACTACGCGGTCACAACCCAACGGAAACGGCCATTCTCGCCTGGAGCGGAATTAAGCATGTTCCGAAGGGCAGCCTTGAAAAAGGCGGGCGTATGACGCTCTCGCCTTACGTCAAATTTGACGCCCGGATGATGCCGCCTACAGCCAAAGCCACCGGTCAGTACTTAAACTCATTTCTCGCCACGCGGGATGCAGTTTCTCGCGGGTTCGATGAAGCTGTGTTGCTGAATGTTGACGGCAATGTATCCGAAGCGGCGGTTGCCAATGTTTTTGTTGTTAAGGATGGTGTCGTGCACACGAACGACGAAAAATCTTCGATTCTTCTCGGCATTACGCGCGACTCTGTCATGCAACTTGCTCGCGCCATGGGGTATAAGATGGAAGTCGGCATTCTGAAGCTCGAAGATTTAAAGAACGCCGATGAGCTTTTCGTGACTGGGACCGCTGCGGAAATCGTCCCGTTCTCAGAGTTGGACGGCGTAAAAATCGGCGGTGGCAAGCCCGGACCAGTGGTTGCCAAGCTGATTGACGCTTTTAATCGCGCCAAGACCGGGCAGGATCCGGCTTGGAGGCACTGGCTTCATCATGTGACGCCGGTCGCGGTCGCAGTTTAGGTTGAGAAAGACGACATGGAAAATCCCCTAAAGTTAAAACGCATTCACCACGTTGAGTTTTGGGTTGGAAACGCTCGCCAGGCGGCCTACTACTACCGCAAAGGGTTTGGTTTTTCCCAGGTCGCTTATAGCGGGCTCGAGACGGGTCAGCGCGAGCAAACTTCCTACGCGTTGATACAGGGCAAAGCTAACATCGTACTGACCACTCCGATGAACGCGAGTCATCCCGCGGCCGATCACATTAAAAAACACGGCGATGGCGTGCGCGATATCGCCCTCGAAGTTGAGGATGCGGACAAGGCCTTTGCTGATGCAGTAAAACGAGGCGCGAAGCCGGCGATGGAGCCGCACGATGAAACCGATTCCCATGGAACCATCCGCCGTGCTGCTGTGCACACTTACGGGGACACGATTCATTCCCTGATTTCTTACAAAGATTACAAAGGGCCATTTTTGCCGGGGTTTGCTCATTCGCACATCGCAGGGGATGATTGCGGAATTCTTCGGATTGATCACATCGTGGGGAATGTTGAGCTGGGCAAGATGCAGCATTGGGCCGACTATTACACCAATGTTTTTGGATTCCATCGCTACATCACCTTCGATGACAAAGATATTTCGACCGAATACAGCGCACTGATGAGCATCGTCATGTCGGATGATTCGCACTCGGTAAAGTTCCCCATCAACGAGCCGGCGCAAGCGCGCAAGAAGAGCCAAATCGAAGAATATATAGACGCGTACAAAGGAGCGGGAGTACAGCACATTGCCCTGCAAACCAAAGATGTAATTCACACAGTCGGCAAACTGCAAAGCAATGGCCTCGACTTTCTGCGCGTACCCAACGCCTATTACGATGAACTTCCGTCGCGTGTAGGCTCGATAGATGAATCCATTCCCGCATTACAAAAACTCGGCGTGCTCGTGGATCGCGACCAGGAAGGCTATCTGTTGCAAATTTTCTCGAAGCCTGTAGAAGATCGTCCGACAGTGTTCTTCGAAATTATTCAACGCAAAGGAAGCCGCGGATTTGGCAAAGGCAACTTCAAGGCATTATTCACGGCGATTGAGCAGGAACAGGCGCTGCGCGGGAATCTGTAGAAATCACTTTCTCAGACAGGATTAAAAATGACGAAGACTTCGGGAAAATCCTCTTCCCTGCTCTATCAAACGGGCTTTGGTAACGAATTCGCAACCGAAGCGGTCACCGGCGCGCTGCCTCAAGGGCAGAACTCGCCGCAAAAAGCCCCTTTTGGCCTCTACACAGAGCAGATCAGTGGCACGCCATTTACCGCTGCCCGCGCGACGAACCGAAGATCGTGGCTTTATCGCCTGCGCCCGACGGTCGCGCATAGGCCGTTCAAGCAAATCAGTAATGGCAATTGGCGCAGCACGCCGTTTGACGAGGTTCCGACGCCACCGAACCAGATGCGCTGGAAGCCGATTCCGGTTCCCAGCAAACCAACCGATTTTGTGGAAGGTATCACAACCATGGCTGGCAACGGCGATGCGTTAATTCATTCCGGCGTTGCGATTCATATCTACACCGCGAATAAGTCCATGACGGACCGGTTTTTCTTTAACGCCGATGGTGAGATGTTGATTGTCCCGCAGTTGGGAAAGTTACTTTTACACACTGAGTTCGGAAAAATTGAAGCAGCGCCGGGTGAGATTGCTGTCATTCAACGCGGCGTAAAGTTCCGGGTTGAACTTCTCGAAAAAGAAGCCCGGGGATATGTTTGTGAGAATTATGGTGCGTTGCTGCGGTTGCCCGATCTTGGCCCGATTGGCGCAAACGGTCTCGCAAATCCAAGAGATTTTCTTACGCCCGTCGCATCATTCGAAGAGCGCGATGGTGATTTCCGGCTCATCTGCAAATTTCAGGGCAACCTGTGGGAAGCGGAGATCGATCATTCGCCGCTGGCGGTCGTCGCCTGGCACGGGAATTATGCTCCGTACAAATATGATCTCGCGAACTTCATGTGCATCAATACAGTGACCTTTGATCACCCTGATCCCTCCATTTACACAGTGTTGACTTCGCCCTCGGAAATTCCTGGAACTGCGAACTTTGATTTTGTGATTTTCCCGCCTCGCTGGATGGTCGCCGAGCACACCTTCCGTCCGCCATGGTTCCACCGCAATTTCATGAATGAATTTATGGGCCTGATTCGCGGACAATACGATGCTAAAGCGGAAGGTTTCGTCCCTGGCGGATCCAGCCTGCACAACTGCATGGCTGGACACGGCCCGGATAGTGAGACCTTCGAAAAAGCGACTGCCGCGGAATTGAAGCCGGTCTATCTTGCGGATACGCTGGCCTTCATGTTTGAAACTCGTTTCGTTTGCCGCCCGACGAAATTTGCTCTCGAATCTTCTGAACTCGACGAACAATACTTCGAGTGCTGGCAGAATTTGCCAAAGCATTTCGGACAATCGAAATAACCCATGCCTCAAGCTTCACCGACAATTCGTAGTGAAGAGACACTTCGCAGCTCCGTTCTAACTGCTTTATTGGAAGGGTTGGTGGATTACGCCGGGTTGTTCCCTCCAGCAAAGTTGCCCATGCAAGAGGCGGTAGAAAACTATGCCACGTACGCGAGGGGCAAATTCAGCTGGATGCTTGGGAGATTTATCGTTCCCGTGGCGCGCTTGGCCGAGTTTGAAAATGCAATCATGAATTTGGCTGCGCCGCATTTGCGGTGGTCGGTGTCTGCTCTTTCTAGCTCAGATGTCGAGACAGACATCAAACAAGTGCTTGTCTTCAACGGTCGTCACAATTCCGCAAACATAGCAATTTCGAGCATTGAGTTGAAGGTCGCCAGGCCCGATGACATCCATCATGCACATTCGCTGATCCCAAGCAATCTTGAGACATTTTTTGAGATCCCACTTTCTGCGGACTTGAAGGGATGTATTGCAGCAATCAAACAATGCGGACGCAGCGCAAAGATTCGCACAGGAGGGGAAACTGCCGAGATGATCCCGCCGTCGGCGGCTGTCGCGGAATTCATACTTCAATGTGCGCAATCTCGTATAGCTTTTAAAGCTACTGCAGGACTGCACCACCCGATTCGATCTGTGCATCCGCTGACTTACGCAACAAACAGCCCATCAGGCACTATGCATGGTTTTCTCAATGTCTTTCTGACCGCTGCGTTTTTGCTTAACAGCACGTTTCATATCTCGGAAGCCATAGAGTTATTAGATGAAACTTCGCCAGAAGCCTTTTCTGCGAATTCCGACTCCATTGGATGGCGGAACTACTCCCTAACTCGCGAACAACTCTCCGGTGCGCGCAAAACTTTCTCACTATCTTTTGGCTCCTGCTCATTTTCCGAGCCGCTGGAAGATCTACAGAGCCTGTCTCTTCTATGAGTTCAAAGCTCGATTACACACATGATCCCAAAGCGCGGAGCTGGGTGGAATCTGCGAATTCTCCTGATACAGATTTTCCAATACAAAATCTGCCCTACGGGATCTTCCGGCGTCGCGGAAGTAATGAATCGCCTCGCGTGGGAGTCGCGATTGGCGATTCAATCTTCGATGTCGGTAAGTATTTCCGATCCTATCCGATCAAGGCTCAGGCTGAGGCCGAATCTGCGTGCAATGCGGACTCTCTAAATCCACTGATGGCGTTAAGTGCGCAGCACCGCGGGGACTTTAGGAAGTCACTGCACGCTCTTTTTTTTGACAGCTCGAAAAACGAAGCAATGGACGCAGTTGCCCGTCATCTCATTCCGCAGTCCGATGCTGAACTCTTTCTTCCAGCACGGATCGGTAACTACACAGACTTTTACGCATCGATCTTTCATGCCACCAACGTCGGCAGTATGTTTCGCCCCGACAATCCATTGTTGCCGAATTACAAATATGTACCGATTGGCTATCACGGACGAGCATCTTCACTTGTTGTCAGCGGTACTCCGATACGGCGACCAAATGGCCAAACCAGCGATGGAAATGCACCTCCACAATTTGGCCCCAGCAAGCGGCTCGACTACGAACTGGAGCTGGGTATGTTCGTCAGTCCGGGAAACAAACTCGGAGAGCCGATTCCAATTGGCGATGCCGGGAATCACATCTTTGGCGTCTGCCTCGTGAACGATTGGTCTGCCCGCGATATTCAGGCATGGGAATATCAGCCGCTGGGCCCATTTCTAGCCAAGAATTTTGCGACATCGCTCTCGCCGTGGGTAGTGACTATGGAGGCCTTAACGCCATTCCGCACCACAGCTTTTCCACGTCCGGAGGGTGATCCTGCTCCATTGCCTTATCTTTTAGATTCTGCTGACCAAAAAACTGGTGGGCTCGATCTTCATCTCGAAGTGCTGCTGCAATCTTCAAAGATGCGTGATGAAAATATCGCGCCGGTTCGCCTGAGTGAAAGTAATTTTTCCGATATGTATTGGACACTAGCGCAAATGCTCACCCATCACACCAGCAACGGATGCAATTTGCTTCCCGGTGATTTGCTGGCCAGCGGGACCGTTTCCGGAAAAGAGAAGTCTTCGCGCGGATGCCTGCTTGAACTTGCATGGCGAGGACAGGAACCATTGCAACTTCCAAATGGCGAAACCCGTAAATTCCTCGAAGACGGCGATGAAGTTATTTTTCGCGGTTACTGCGAAAAACCGGGATTCCGGCGCATCGGCTTAGGCGAATGTCGCGGAACCATCTTGCCTGCCTTGTAAATTGCCATTTACTGAGCGCGCCGAAGAGAATCCCTGGTTCTCGACGTCTCTCGCTCATCACTATTTATCGTCCTTTGACGCGCTAAAATTGCCTTCACATGAAATATTGCAGATTCCTGCTGAACGAAATCCCGCACTACGGCTTGGTTGAATTGATTGCAGGCCGCGAAGAGATCACCCGGACGTTCGTTTCGCCGCCTGAGCAAGCAGAGTCGCTCGATGATATTCCCACCAAGCGTATCGCTCACTTGCCGCTTGGCGAGGCGCACCTGTTTGCACCCGTTGCGCCATCGAAAATTGTTTGTGTCGGACGCAACTATCGCGCGCATGCCGCTGAACTCGGCAATGAAGCCCCGGCGGAACCGCTGATCTTTTTGAAGCCGCCGTCTTCGCTACTCGCACCCGGTGGCGTCATTATTCGGCCCCGCGCCTCGGAGCGAGTGGATTTCGAGGGAGAACTCGGGGTCGTGATTGGCAGCCGCTGTTTTCGCCCCACTGAAGATTTTGACGTGCGCACTTGCATTCTCGGTTACACAATCGTCAATGATGTCACCGCTCGCGACCTCCAGAAAAAAGATGCGCAGTGGACACGAGGCAAAGGCTTTGACACATTCTGCCCAGTAGGCCCGATAGTCATCAGCCGGGATGAACTCGACCCATGGGCTGGCGCTCCCATCGAAACCCGTGTCAACGGTGAGGTTCGTCAATCAGGCAATACTCACGACTTCATCTTTGCGCTCGATGTCGTCATTCGTTACATTGCCGACTTCATGACGCTTATGCCCGGTGATTTGATTGCTACAGGCACACCTGAGGGTGTAGGCCCGTTGGTGGATGGCGATGTTGTCGAGGTCTCTGTGCAAGGCATTGGCACTCTTCACAATTCCGTGCGCAATCAGGAGAGTGCAGGTTGAAAACGAAAGAAAATTTGCGAAGACTCTCGACTGAGCAGACAAACCCAGCATCCAAAGATCTCGACAAAAAATCTGCGTTGCAAATCGCGCGAATTATCAACTCCGAAGATGCGAAGGTGACAGCAGCCGTTAAACGCGCCCTCCCGCAAATCGCCAGGGCCATCGACCTGATTGCGACTGCGCTAAGAAATCGCGGACGACTTATTTATGTCGGGGCGGGAACCAGCGGGCGCATTGCGGCGCTTGATGCTGCTGAGTGTCCACCGACCTTCAACACCAGCCCCAAGATGGTGCAATTCGTCATCGCGGGAGGAGAAAAAGCTCTTGCCGCTGCTGTAGAAGCAAACGAGGACTCGCGGGAACTCGGCGAGCGAGCCATCGCACAACGAAAGCCGAATAAGAAGGATGTCGTTGTAGGAATTGCAGCGAGTGGGCGCACACCTTTTACCGTCGCTGCAATTGAATATGCCCGCAAACTTGGCGCAAAAACGATCGCGGTCACCTGCAATCGCAATTCACCGTTGGGCAACGCCGCGCACATCGAAATTGTCGCCGAAGTTGGTCCGGAAGTTGTTTCCGGCTCGACGCGCATGAAGGCTGGCACGGCGCAGAAGATGATTTTGAATATGCTTTCGACCGGAGCCATGACGCGACTGGGCTACGTGTATGGCAACTTGATGGTGAATGTGCACGTAAAAAACAAAAAGTTGGAAGAGCGCGGGATTTCGATTCTCGAACGCGCTTCGGGAGTAACGCGTGCCGAAGCGCAAGCAGCGCTCAAAGCCGCGCACAATCAAGTTCCCGCCGCGCTCGTCATCCTGAAACGTGGATCGACACGTGCTCAAGCGAGGGATGCTCTAAGAAAGTCCCATGGCAATGTTCGGAAAGCCATAGAAAACGCCTAAGTAACCCCACTTGGCGAATGCATTTTTGCTTTTGTCGCTTTTTAGTCTTCCTGTACAATTAAACCGTTTTAATTAGGCTGCAAGGAGATTCCAGCATGCGTACATCCCTCCGCAAAGTCTTTTTCATAGCAATTTTGGCAACTATGCTAGCGCCATCTCTCCACGCGGCAGATAAGCGTCTTCTCGCTTACTACGAATTCAGCGATCAATGGAACACGCCACCTTATACAGCTGCCAATATTCCCTACAATGAGCTCACGCACATCATTCATAGCAATATTGCTCCCGGTGCGAAGGCTGATGGCAGCCTTTGGATTCCCGATGGTTTCCTGGAACCGGCTCTGCTCAAGAATGCTCATGCGGCGGGCGTCAAGGTTCTAGTCTGCGTCAGTGGCGATCCACAGCTTTTCGTTGCCATCGTTGGCGACTCAAATGCTCGCGCAACGTTTGCGGCGAATCTGCAAAAATTTGTCCAGAGTGTTGGATACGACGGCGTGGATTTCGACTGGGAGGTTCCCAACAACAAAGCGCAGGCAGAAAACTTTGTGTTGTTGCTCCAACAACTACGAAGACTGCTTCCCTCTCCGAAATATCAAATTTCTGCCGCGGTTTCGTCCACTCCATTTTCGTGGGGTGTCTATGATTTTCCCGGCATGACGCCGGTTCTCGATTTCTATAACGTTATGACTTACGACTTCCATGGCCCGTGGACCAACCACTCGGGCCATAATTCGCCGCTCTATCTCAGCCCCGAAGATCCCGGACAGGAAGGCAGCGTGAAGAGTTCGATTGACGACTTCCTCACCGAATTTAAAGTTCCCGCCGAAAAGCTGAACCTTGGCGCGGCGTTCTACGGCTATATTTTCAATGTCGCCAATCTGTGGGATTTCTGTGTCTGCACCGGCGACGCGACATCGGTGACTTTCGCGCAAGTTCAGCCGCTGGTAAACAATGGCACATGGACACGCAATTTCGATGCGCTTGCCCAAGCGCCTTATTTGGTCCACGATTCGCGTGCTGCGTTCATTACCTATGATGACGAGGCCTCGACGGCCCGCAAGACGACTTACGTCATCAAAGATCGCGACCTGGGCGGCATATTTATGTGGGAACTTTCCCAAGACTACAATGGAACCAGCCAAAATCTGATGACCGCCATGTATAAGGCCTTTGCTCGAGCTTCAGGGCAATAAATCTAGCTGGCATCCCGGTGACAGACCGGTATATGCTAATCGGGCCGCCGGAAGCACTGATGTACAGTTCCCTTCCGGTTATCACGCCGCTGCCTCGTCCTCGCTACAATGGTTATGTCGCTACGTATTGGACGTGCGCTATTAGCCTCACTAAACCATCACAGGATTCATCTCGTCATGGATAAACTCGTTATTCGCGGCGGTAATCCGCTGCTTGGAACTATTCGTGTCAGCGGTGCAAAGAATGCTGCTCTACCCTGCATGGCTGCCGCATTGCTGACTGAAGAACCCGTCATTCTGGAAAACATCCCACAAGTGCGCGACATACAAACCACGCGCAATTTGCTCGCTGCCATGGGAGCGGAAGTTGAGTTAGGTTATGGCCGGGCACAGCATCGCACAACCATTCAATGCAAGAATCTGGCGGCTCCAGAAGCTTCTTACGAATTGGTAAAGACGATGCGCGCTTCGACGCTGGTACTCGGGCCGCTGGTTGCCCGTTGCGGTTCGGCCCGCGTTTCGCTTCCTGGAGGCTGTGCCATCGGCGCTCGTCCGATCGATCTTCACATTAAGGGGTTGGAGCGTCTCGGCGCCAAGATCACGCAAGATCACGGCTACGTCGAAGCCAGCTCTCCTCGGCTCAAAGGCGCGGAAATTGTTTTTGACAAAATTACCGTTACCGGAACCGAAGACTTACTCATGGCGGCGACTTTGGCTGACGGTGAAACCGTCATGCAGAACTGCGCCAGGGAGCCTGAAGTCGCCGATCTTGCTGATCTTCTCAACAAGATGGGCGCAAAAATTGAAGGGGCTGGTACGCCGACAATTCGCGTACAAGGGGTGGCGAAACTGCATGGAGCACGCCATCGCATCATTCCAGATCGCATCGAAGCCGGCACATTCATCATTGCTGGAGCGCTGACCGGAGGCGACCTCAACATCGCCAACTGCGAGCCAAGTCATCTGGGGGCGTTATTAAGAAAGCTGGAAGAAACTGGCGTCAAAACTGTGACTTCGGGTGATTCGATCCGGGTTATGGGTGATGCTCCATTTCGCGCGGCGGACATGGTCACCGAAGAATATCCCGGCTTCCCGACTGACATGCAGGCACAATATATGGCTTTGGCAACCCAAGCTGAAGGCACATCGGTCGTCACGGAAAATATCTTCGAGAATCGCTTCATGCACGCACAAGAACTTGTACGCATGGGGGCGAACATCAAGATTGAAGGAAGACGGGCCATTGTTCGCGGGAAAACACCTCTCAGCGCGGCAGCAGTATTGGCTTCCGACCTGCGGGCATCGGCCTCGCTCGTCCTCGCGGCATTGGTCGCCGATGGAGAAACGATTATTGACCGCGTCTATCATCTCGACCGCGGCTATGAAAACATCGAAGAGAAATTACGAGGAGTCGGTGCGCAAATCCGCCGCATCGGTGAGATGATTCCTCCACGAAACCGCCGCGTAACCGACCGCAGCGCTCACGGGCAAACTGTATAAAAAATCTTTGGAATCCCTAGCAAGCTGTCCCGCCCCAGTCCTCCCGATTCAGGGGACAGGGCGGGACATTGCTAAGTTTTTCGTGAATACTACTGACCGAACGAGCACACGCCAATCTGGCCGAGGCCCGGTAAGTTTCCATTTTGGCCTTGGAATGTCCAGTTGCCGTTGTTGGAAGTAGAAGGAGTCTGGCCGAAATACTGGAGGTTAACCAAGTCCTGGATGTGATAGGTAAATCCACCCAGCGTGTAGGTATAGTCTCCATATTTCGGATTGGTTTCATTCTCGATGGGATCGCCGACTTCGAGAATTCCACCGCACGCACCCTGCACGTTGTTCACGTAGGGATCATCGATCCACTCACCGAGTTCATGCGACAGAGCAGAAACGTCGGAAGCAAACGCAGTGGAGGAGTTGGTGTAGCCGTAAATGGAATAGGTTTGCGGCGTGTTGGCGTTGCCATAGGCGTTGTGCCATCCGCCGATGCAGCAGATGAGGCCGCCCAATTCAGTCCAGTAGGTGTTGTAGGCCATAATTAACGGCAAGGTGTTCGGGCCGACTTGCTTCAGCTTTGGAAGTCCAGCCTGCACTTGTGCGTCGAACCAGTTGTAATCCACTTCAGCCACATTCACCCCAAACTGATTGCCGGTCTTGCCCTTGTTCGTCGGTACGACCACGGTCACTTCCGGCAGAACAGTCGGCTTTAGCAGAAGGTGATAATTCGTGTTGGTCATGACATCAGTCCAGAAGTTGCCGCGCTGATAGGCATCTTCAAACTGTGTATTGCCCAGATCGGTGCCGCCGATGGTGTAGTCCTGGTTCTGGAAAATCGGTGACGCGATCATGTTCTGGACAGCAGTCTGCCCATTGGAAAGTTTCGTTAGGGGATCGAAATAAGTAATTTGCCCACTACTGTTCTTAATGCCAATCTTGACGGGAATTACGTAAACCGTATATGTGGTGGTGACGTTGGTGGCGGAGGGATCGGTGCCCACCATCGTGAAATGATCGGTATTGCCCTGATACTGGAATGTGCCGTTCCATGTCTGCAATGCCGTGGAGGCTTGAGCGAAGTGGGAGTTATCGTAAATGGGTTTGGGATGCGCATACATGGGCTGGGATACCTGGGCCTGTTGCGCGAGTGAACTACCGGCTAGCGCCGCGAACAATGCGACGCCGTTGAGTAAACGGAATGCTTTCACAGAACAACCTCCTAAAAGGAAAATGTCCACAAGCAACGGGGGTCCGGAAGCTTCTGGTTGGATTTCTAAGCTAGAGACGAACCTGCTACTGGGATTGCTAACAGGAATGTTAACAAGAAGGTAAGAGTTGTTAGCCTAGCGGGTGTAGTTTACAAAGCGGGCTTAATCCTTAACCGGCAGGCTGTCGTGGCTGGCGACACAGCGCCAGGATCCGCTTAATTTAATCCATGTATCAGTGAATCGTCCGCGGCGATCGAATTGCTTGCCTTTGTACTTGCCTTTTTCATGATAAGTGCCGGTCACGACTCCAGCATCCCCGTAAACCTTGATTCGAAAATCCTCCGAAACCAACAAATCGTAGTGATATGTTTTGTCTCGAACAAAATCGAAATGCTGCTGCTTGGTTTGCAGAGTGCCATCGGGCTCCGTAATCACAAAATCATCGGACAAAATTAGTTGCAGCGCTGCGGGATCGTGCTGCAACTCGGCTTGGTTCCAGGCATTTTCCAGTGCGAGAATTTGGCCTTCGTCACCATGGTGGTTGGAGTCTTGAGCAAACGAAGGTGGCACGATGAAGAAAACGAACAAGCACGCCCATATCAGCTTGCGCATGCAAGAATCTTAGGGTGGGAGCTTTTCAGGGTCAATAACAAGGAAGTGACAGAAGTAAAGTAACCCAAGAACATAAAAGGCCACGATTTCTCGCGGCCTTCGTATATTGACTAATAATTGTTGCTCTAGTGTCTTCCGCCACCGCCACCAGGACGGCCACCACGGCCCCCCGGGCCTCCACGACCGCGGCCACGTCCGCCGCCACCACCAGGTCGGCCACCGCGCCCGCCACCACGGCCACCGCGATCACCACCACGGCCGGGGCCGCGATCATGACGCTCGCCCTGCGGACGATCTCCTGCTGGAGCTACAGCTGCGCCCTCACGGTTGAAGTTCGGCTCGTTATCATCGAAATCCGCGCCGCCCTCAATCGTCAAAGTACCACCGTGGTTCGAAGCCTCAACCGGAGCAGCATGCTCATCGCCGCCTTCAGCATGGTCCGGCGGAGCCTCCCCGCCACCCATCTTTGCGCGCTGCTCTTTCAAAATTGCTTTGCGCGACAGGCGAATGCGGTTGCCTTCCACTGCCAGCACTTTCACCAGCACCTGATCGCCTTCCTTCAGTTCGTCGCGAACATCGGCAATCCGATGCTCGGCCACTTCACTGATGTGCAACAACCCGTCTGTGCCGGGAATGATTTCGACGAATGCGCCAAAATCGGCAAGCCGTGTGACCGTCCCAAGATAAGTCTTTCCAACTTCGGCCGTGGCAGTCAGATCTTTAATGATCTGAATCGCCTTGTTCGCCGAAGCTTCATCATTGGAAGCAACATTGACCTTACCGGAATCTTCAACTTCAATTTTCACTCCGGTTTGCTCAATGATCGAACGAATCATTTTGCCGCCGGGCCCGATGACGTCACGAATCTTGTCCACTGGAATTTGCAGCGTATAGATTCGCGGCGCAAACGACGAAACCTTCTCGCGAGCGCCGGAGATAGCCTCGGTCATCTTGTCCAGAATGAACAATCGTCCGCGTTGCGCCTGCGCCAGTGCTTCCCGCATAATCTGCGCAGTAATTCCGCCGACCTTAATGTCCATCTGCAATGCGGTGATGCCGTCTTTTGTACCGGCGACTTTGAAATCCATATCGCCGTAGTGATCTTCTGCGCCTGCGATATCGGTAAGAATCGCGTATTGCTCGCCTTCTTTCACCAAGCCCATTGCGACGCCCGCAACCGGAGCCTTGAGCGGAACGCCCGCGTCCATCAACGAAAGTGATGCTCCACAAACTGTCGCCATGGATGACGAACCGTTCGATTCAAGAATGTCCGACACGACGCGCATGGCATAAGGCCAGTTCTCAGCCGTGGGCAATACTGCGGAGATGGCACGTTCTGCCAACGCTCCGTGACCGATTTCGCGGCGGCCCGCTCCACGCAGGAAGCCAACTTCGCCAACACTAAACGGTGGGAAATTGTAGTGCAGCAAAAAGTTCTTCTTGGCTTCGCCCTGGAAGGTCTCAAGGCGCTGCATATCATCGGCAGTACCGAGCGTGGTCGTGACCAACGCTTGAGTTTCGCCGCGGGTAAAGACTGCCGAGCCGTGAGTTCGCGGCAGAACGCCGACTTCAATCCAGATTTCGCGTATCTCATCGAATGCGCGGCCATCCGGGCGGCGCTTGCGGCTGATGACTTCCTCGCGGAAAATTCGCTCGCGCAGGGTGTCAAAATAATTCTTCAGCTTCTTGCGGCCATCCTCATCTTCTTCCGGAATCGCCTCGATGGCACGATCTTTGATTTGCTTGATCAGCGTGTAGCTTTCGATCTTCGGATGCTTTTGCGTGTCGCAAGCATCGGTCAATTCCTTGCCAATTTTGGCTTTAAGCTGATCGTAGTAAGCCTGGTCAAATTCAGGAGCCACTACCGCGCGCTTCGGTTTGCCAACTTTGCCGCGCAGTTCGTTAATCGCAAAGCAAATCTTCTTGATTTCGTTGTGTGCGAACTCGATCGCGTCCACGACTGTGGCTTCGCTCACGCCCTTTGCACCCGACTCGATCATCACAATGCCTTCGGCGGTGCCGACGACCATAATGTTCAGAGCGCTTTCACGCATCTCGGCATAAGTAGGATTAATGACAAACTGTCCATCCACTTGCCCAACACGCACCGCGCCAATCGGCCCGTTGAAAGGAATGTCGGAGATCGTCAGCGATGCCGACGCGCCGTTGATGCCGAGCACGTCCGGATCGTTTTCCGCGTCGGCGGAAAGAACGAAGGAGATGACCTGGGTTTCGCAGCGGAAACCTTCTGGAAACAAAGGACGAATCGGGCGATCAATCTGGCGGCTGGTGAGAATTTCGCGCTCGCTGGGACGGCCTTCGCGCTTGATAAAGCCTCCCGGAAAGCGCCCACCGGCATAGGTGTATTCGCGGTAGTCCACGGTCAGAGGAAAGAAGTCGATGCCTTCCCGGGGTTCGGCGTTTGAAGTCGCAGTGGCAAGAACTACGTTTTCGCCCGAGCGGACAACGGTCGCGCCGTGGGCCTGTTTGGCCAGTTTGCCGGTCTCAAATGAGATTTTCTTGCCTCCGGCGAGGTCAACAGTAATTTCAGTTGCGTGTGGTTTCATGTTTCATCCTTTTAGGTAGAAGCGGAGGCGTAGCGGTAGGCAAGCCTGTGCGGCGGCAGGTATGCTCACCTGCCGAACGAGATACAAGCACGGGCTGATGACCAGCATGATGGGGATTGCCTCATTGGGGTACTGCAGATTCCAGTTTTAGCGCAAGCAAAAAATTGCCGCGATCTAGTGGCGGAGGCCGAGTTTCTGTACAACGGTTTTGTAACGGCCGGAATCGTAGGTCCTGAGGTAATCCAGCAAGCTACGGCGCTTGCTGACCAGCATGAGAAGGCCGCGGCGCGATCCGTGGTCTTTCTGGTGGGTTTTGAAGTGTTCCGTCAGATGACCAATCCGCTCACTCAACAGAGCGATCTGTACTTCGGGGCTGCCGGTATCGTTGGCGTGGGTGGCGTACTGGTCTATGAGGGACTTCTTTTGCTCTCTGGCTAACACTTACGCAATGCACTCCTGTCTCTATTCGATTGTCTTATATGACGTTATTAGGATAGCACAGGGGCAGGAAGGTTGGGTAGGTGTGCGAGTCTCAATCATCCGGATATTCATAATCTTGGCCATTTGAGGGCCATTTCAAGCCTCTACCCCGTCGTCTTTCCACTGATAACCGCAGGCATCGCAACTCCAGTTGAACTTGGAATCAGGCCTAGAGCTCTCGGAGACTTCTTCATCCAACCCCTGTAATACGATCTCGGTCGAATGGCATTTAGGGCGATGCGCTTCGTAATCCTCCTCTTTGGTTGCTTGGTTGGGTTCTGGAGGAAGGCCCATCCTTAAGAATTGAAACGCAAGCTGTTGCTGCGGCTCCCAGACTTTTACTTCAACCCCCTTATCGAAATCTGCGCGCAGGGCATTTAAGTCATCAACATTGTCTGGGCCGAAATACGACGGAATGCGGGCATCATCGAGAATCTTCTTAAACTGCCGGGCCTCATCCAAGCTCCAAACGCTACCAGCGTGAGCCAGTTCTGAATCAGAAAGATTAAAGTCGCCAGAAGGCTCCTCAGCCTGCGGTTTTGGCTCATCTTGAATTTGTACCTTCAGCCCTCGACTGGAAATTTCGCTTTGCAAGGCTTCTCTAGCGGCGTCGGTTAAATCGTCTCCGTCTTGCGCTAAGGCCATCCATTCGTCATCGCACTTTTACGCATACAATTCCTGGAGCCGTCGTGATTCCTGCGCCGAGTCGAAGAAATTCATGGTGAAAAATAATACACAAAACATGTCATTTAAGAAGAATGTTTTCAAATCCACTTTGACCACAGGAATCGGATAGCGGAGTATTCGCTCGGTTCAATATTGTGCAGTCATGCACAGAACCATTGAACCGACCATTCTCTATTTTGGAACGCCTGTCGCCCTCATCAGCTCGTTGAACCCGGACGGCTCGCCGAACCTGGCGCCGATGTCCTCGGCGTGGTGGCTGGGCTGGAGCTGTATGTTGGGTCTCGGCCAGTTGGGCCAGACTTCTGACAATCTCATTCGTACGCGCGAGTGCGTCATCAACTTGCCGTCGCAGGATATGGTTTTGCAGGTTGACCGGCTGGCGCTGACCACGGGCAAAGATCCCGTGCCAGAGAAAAAGCACCAATGGGGATATCGCTACGAACCCAACAAGTTCGGCATCGCGGGACTTACTCCGGTGGAGTCTCTATCAGTTGCGCCGCCACGGGTGAAGGAAAGCCCTGTTCAGATGGAAGGCATAGTGCACGATTACCGTTCATTTGGCAAAAACGTAGGCGCGAATGTATTTGAAGTTCACATCACTAAACTGCACGTGGATGAATCGCTGATTATCGAGAATGGCGAGCGTCCACATATTGACCCGTTGAAGTGGAAGCCGCTGATCATGAGCTTCAGCCGATTTTTCGGCTTGGGCGGCGAAGTGCATCCTTCGCGCCTCGCCGAGTCTGAGTTCATGAAGGCCGCATACCGAAAAATCTCGACGTGAAGCGGAATAAATCTCTCCGTTCTTGGTTATCAACTACAGAGTGCAAATCCCAGAACCAAAGCAGGATGAGCACAATTCAAAATGGGAGAGAAATAACATGACATCTCGAATCATATTCGCGTCCGTACTTTGCCTTGCCAGCTCATTCGCGCTCGCCGATAATCCGGCTGACGCGCCGCTTATGGCGGACAATCCAGCGTCAGCAGTCGTTCAACAGGCAGGCGTTCAAAAGAAAGAGACATCGAGGGCGCACAAGTATGCCCATAAGAACGACGCGTGTGTGACGAAAGCCGCGCAAGCTGCCACCAAACCCGCAGAGCCTAAGTCTCAACAGAGCGCCAGCGCTCAAACAGATGCATCGAGTTTGTAGTAAATGATGATGGGAAAGGCGCGTTTATGCCGCGCCTTTCCTTAATCGCAAATAACCGACTCGGCGATGAGCAATGTATACGCGCTACACTTAGTAGCATGTTTCGATCGCAGCTTTTATTGCTCACATTCGGTCTCCTTATGGCGTCAGGGTTGGTGTGCGATCTGCATGC
Source organism: Terriglobia bacterium (assembly GCA_021325035.1). Classification (GTDB taxonomy): domain Bacteria; phylum Acidobacteriota; class Terriglobia; order Terriglobales; family Acidobacteriaceae; genus JAJPHW01. Next base: position 10,520 of record JAJPHW010000036.1, on the reverse strand, counting down.
GCGATCCAGCACACAAAACTCTTCGCAACTCGACCAGCAAGTTCCCGTCATCGATGGCGGCGCCGGGCCCTGTTCCCTGCTGCTTACCGTAACCGCCGACAGCGGTCCGGTCTATGCTGCGGTCATTAAGGTTCACATCGAATATGGCTTCGGCGGGTTTCGACGGCTCGACTTGCAGGCCAGCACCAACGTCAATGGGAAAGCGAAATTCACCGGACTTCCCTCGCGCGTAAAGCGCCCACCGCTCGAATTTCAGGCCTCCAGCAGCGATTTGGCAGGTACAGCGACGTTCAATCCCAGCGACCGATGCCAAGCCACCCGCGATATTGCACTGCAAAAACCCAAGCCGTAGCCCAATCTTCAAATTATCCGGAAAAATCTCTTGACAATTATAGTGTTATAGTTAACTATAACACTAGTTGCAGACGCGCGCTCCGCAGCTATACCGACTTAGAAGAAAAATCAAGGAGAACGCAACATGAAATCACGCATCGCACTTTCGCTTCTATTCGTTCTAATGATGATGGCCGTTACCGCTTTTGCAGCGGACGCCACCGCGACCCAATCTGACTCTCAAAAAGCCTTCGACCAATTGAAAACTCTATCGGGCACGTGGGAAGGCCATATATCTACCTTTCCGACCACACCCGAGATTGACGGCAAGGCCATGCGCGTCTCGCTGCGCACAACTTCCATGGGAAACGCGCTAGTACATGAGATGACAGGAGAAGGAAGGCCAGATGATCCCATCACCATGCTTTATCTGGACGGTGGCCGCCTGCTCCTGACTCATTATTGCGATGCCGGCAATCGGCCTCGCATGGTGGGCAAGGCCTCGCCGGACGGAAAAACGGTGGAATTCGAGTTCCTCGATGTCGCCGGTAGCGCAGAGTATGGGCACATGCACCACGCAGTCTTTACGTTCATTGACGAGAACCATCACACCGAGGACTGGACCTATATGCAACCTGGGGACAAACCGGTCCGCGCACATGTTGATTTGCAGAGAACCAAGTGACGTTAGTGAGAATTTTTGGAGCCCATGATGGACCGTGAGTGGAACGACAATCAGCCGATTTACCGCCAGCTGCGCAATCGCGTCGTCGCGATGATCCTCGACGGCGTGCTGAAGGAAGGCGATCCTCTACCTTCAGTACGCAATGTGGCAGCGGAATACCGGGTCAATCCGCTCACGGTTCTCAAGAGCTACCAAGCATTAGTGGACGAGCAGTTGGTGGAGAAGAGACGAGGGTTGGGAATGTTTATCAACACCGGTGCACGCAATTTACTGCTGCAAGGCGAGCGGCAGAAGTTTCTGGCTGAGGAGTGGCCAAGGATTTCAGCGACGATCCAGCGCTTGGGACTGACACCAGAAGAACTGCTGGAGTCTGCCAAGGAAGCCGCAAAGAAGGAGCCAAAATCATGACCGTTGTCGAAGCCCGCGGCCTGCGTAAAACTTACGGAACAAATATCGCGCTTAACGGGGCCGATTTTCATATCAACGAAGGTCGTATCGTCGGACTCATCGGACCCAACGGAGCAGGCAAGAGCACCGCACTCAACGCGATCCTAGGTCTCACGCCATATCAAGGCGAACTAAAAGTGCTAGGACGCGATCCATGGAACGAGCGCGATCAACTCATGTGCGATGTCTGCTTTATCGCCGATGTCGCCGTCCTGCCCAGGTGGATCAGGGTTTCGCAGGCACTCGAGTACGTGGCCGGTGTCCACCCGCGATTCGATCGCTCGAAGGCCGAAGGTTTTCTGGCAAAGACAAACATTCGTCATAACAGCAAAGTGAAGGAATTATCCAAAGGCATGGTGACGCAATTACATCTTGCGCTGGTGATGGCCATAGACGCGAAATTGCTGGTGCTCGATGAGCCCACCTTGGGTCTCGACATTCTTTATCGCAAGCAATTTTACGATTCTCTTCTGAATGACTATTTTGATCGCAACCGCACCATTCTCGTGACGACACATCAAGTGGAGGACGTCGAGCATGTCCTCACTGATCTCATGTTCATCGATCGCGGCCGCATTGTGCTCAATTGCAGCATGGAGGATTTCGAGTCGCGTTACATAGAGGTCTCGGTACACCCCGAAAGTCTTGCTGCGGCAAGAGCGATCCAGCCGATGCATGAGCGCCAGGCATTGGGCAGAAGCATTCTACTTTTCGACCATGGCAATCGCCAGGAACTCGCCGCGCTTGGGGACACGCGCACACCCAGTATTTCCGATTTGTTTGTTGCGGTAATGGGCAGCCAATCGGTCAAGTTCAAGGAGTAGCCCGATGAATATGCAATCGAATACTATCCGCGAAGAAAACCCTCAACCGACCCGTCCCTTATACTGGTTGGTGCAGCGTGAACTTTGGGAGAACCGCTACCTCTATGTTTTGCCGTTAGCAGTGGCAGGGATTGCATTGTTTGCCTTCTTGATCGCCACGATCGGACGAGCATTAGCGACGCCGGACTTGGGGCAACGGCGTGCCGTGCTGGAAGAGCCCTACCACTTCGTCAGCGCTTTGATCATGGGGGCGGCGTTTATCGCGGGAATCTTCTACTCTCTCGAGGCGCTGCACGGAGAACGCCGGGACCGCAGCATTCTGTTCTGGAAGTCACTACCAATATCCGATCTCACAACTGTTCTGTCGAAGGCGAGCATTCCTATTGTCTTTTTACCGCTTTTCTCATTCGCGATCGTCGTAGTAGCGCAGTTGATCATGCTTTCCCTGAGCAGTCTTGCCATGCTTGGGAGTGGCATGAGCGCCAGCGCTCTGTGGCCCCAACTATTCCAGAACTTGATGATGTTGCTCTATCACCTTTTCACTGTGCACATGCTTTGGTATGCGCCCATCTACGCCTGGATGCTGCTCGTCTCCGGTTGGGCAAAGCGGGCGGTGTTTCTCTGGGCGGCGCTACCCTTCGTCGCGATTGGGGTGGTTGAGAAGATAGCATTCCGCGCTTCGCACTTCACTTCATGGCTGGGATATCGGCTCTCGGGCCCGGAACCTTTCGACATGGAAACGTCCAGCAAAGTACCCATGGAGGCCATGTCGCACCTAAGTTTGGCGAAATTTCTAAGCACTCCCGGCCTGTGGGTCGGCTTGATATTCGCTGCGCTATTTCTCTACGGCGCGGCTCGGCAGCGCCGTTATCAAGGACCGATCTGATCGGATTGTTTCCTGCGGAGAAACAAGGATGGGCGCAACTGAAATGATGGAACGGCGTTCGTGAACATTCAAAGATGAAAAGATTAAACCAGCACGGCGGCGTTTTGACCTTCCCCATAAGCCATGCAAAGACAGTTAAGGATTATGAATCGAGAGCGAGCCCCCGTCGTGCTTTTATATTGGCTTCGATCTTGAAGACCGATATGCATAAATGACGGCCAATAGTGGAGGTGCCAGCAGGAATCCCCAGAATGGGATCAGCGTGCCGAGAATGATAGGCGTGATAATAGAAGCCCATATAGGAACCTTCGCGGTTCGCTTCATTAAGTAAGGTTGAAGGAAGAATCCATCAATCACCACAATGAAGGCGTATAGCATGAGAACGTAAAGAGGATGCTCCCAATCCGTCCAGCGTATGGTGGCGGAGAGAACCGGCCCGATGAGCCCGAGAATCGGGCCAAAGTGGGGAACAATCTGTAGTGTCGCCGCCAATAATGCCCAAAGTGGCGCAAAAGGAACGCGAAGAATCATCAGACCGATAAGCCAAAGCAAGCCAACAGCAAGAGAATCTTGAGCTTGCGCGATAGCCCAATTTTTAAGAGCGTCGCCGGTCAGTGAAAGGTGCTCGTAAAGGTTCACGCTTCACATGTTAGACTTTTTATATTCCCTCGGCGAGGCATGCGATGAAATTTGGAGTGCTCGTCTTCCCCGGCTCGAATTGCGACCACGACGCCTATTGGACTATCCAACAGGTCGCCAAACAGCCCGTAACATTTCTCTGGCATGAGTCCCATGATTTGGAAAATTGCGACGCCATTATCGTACCCGGAGGATTCGCCTACGGAGATTATCTGCGCACAGGCGCGATAGCAAAGTTTTCTCCGGTGATGGAATCGGTCAGCAAATTCGCCGCTGGTGGCGGGTTGGTACTGGGGATTTGTAATGGATTCCAAATTCTGTGCGAAGCTGGTTTGCTTCCAGGGGCACTCACGCGCAATGCTGGCCTGAAATACGTCTGCAAGCCAGTGGATGTGAGGGTCGAAAATACCGAAACTCCATTTACAAATGCCTGCCGCCAGGGTGAAGTGCTTACCATCCCCATCGGACATATGGACGGCAATTATTTCTGTGACGAGACAACATTGGCTGAGTTGCAACGCGAAAATCGCATCGTATTCCGTTACTGCGAAGCTACCGGTCAGATCAGTCAATCGGCTAACCCCAACGGTTCGCTCGACAACATCGCCGGAATTTGTAGCGCCGGACGAAATGTTCTCGGCATGATGCCACACCCTGAGCGTCTGAGTGAACCGGAACTGGGTGGTGTTGATGGCTTTAAGATTTTTACGTCTCTGGTCGGCGCACTCGCCGCTAAATAAAATAATTACTGCCGTGTTTTCCTCAGAAATCTTGCTTGCGTTGCGAATTTTCTGTTGAAGAAAATCGATTTTGTGCTACCTTTGTTTTCCCCGTCGTGTACCGGAATTCCTCCGGCTGCTGGATACTCTTGTTCTGACAGCAAGATTTCTAATCGTGAGTGATTGAGGAGGCGTGTGTCATGAACCCCAGCGACAACGTAACCAACTTAGCGGAACGATTCACAACGGACGATCGGATATTAAGCTCACAAGAAAAAGAACTTGTGACCGTACTTGTCCAAGAAACAACCAAACTGGAAAACACGTGCAGCCAAGCTGTCAAACAAGTCATCGCACGCGCTGTAGGTGAAGTGGTATCTCGTCGCGCCCAACGAGTTCTGGGAGAGTCCATTCTCAGTCTCTTAGAAGGTGGGCCTAAATACCGTTTCGGCACGCCACCCATGACCCCACCCGGACCTGACGATCCAAATCCACCACATCCGCCGGGACCAAATCCACCGGGCATAGAGATTCGTGCAGGAATTCCGCCGGTTACTTCACCACCCGTGCCTCGCGATCCAGAACCACCCCATCCTCCAGGTCCAAATCCGCCGGGTGCAACCCCACATCGGTATTCAGTGGAACGCAGGGAAGCCGCCGTTGCTGTCCTGGAGACTAACTCGCCCGAAGCGCCACCGCGCTTCTTGCCGGCGAATTACGTAATTCTTGATGAGTTCTTGTCTCCAATCGAACTACAAGCGTTGATGCAATATGCCCTGGAAAAAGAGATGGAGTTCAATATTAGCCAGGTCATTTCTCCTGGCGTCCCAGGTGGCACTGTGGATTATGAAACCCGGCGCTCCAGGGTGCTAATGGAGTTAGGACCGCATCGCGAGATAATCGTCAATCGTTTACGGAAAGCACTACCTCGTGTTTTGGCAAGACTAAACCATCCAGAATTTGAAGTAACACGGGTGGAAACGCAAATTACAGCCAGCAACGATGGTGATTTTTTTCATTGGCACAACGATAACGGCGAAGGAGAAGTCGCTACCCGCGAAATCACTTTCGTCTATTTCTTCCATCGCGAACCCAAACCTTTTGGTGGCGGCGAGTTGCGCATCTATGATTCTCAATTCGATCGCGGTATGTATAGGCCAACAGCGACCTATCGCTCAATTAAACCTGAGCAAAATCAGGCCGTATTGTTTGCCAGCTCCTTAGCACACGAAATTACTCCGGTCGAAACGCCTTCACGGGTTTTCGCCGACAGCCGGTTTACGGTAAACGGATGGTTTCGCAGATAGAAAATAGCGACTGGTTGCAATGGATAGAGCGATTAGTGAGTGGCGGCCCGACGGTCACCGCACGTCCGTCAGGATCAGTTCCGCCGTCTCGATCGCTCTACTATTGTTGCCTTGACGATCAGCCGGAGTTTCTCGTACCAGAGAGGTACCTCAGCTCTGTTCTCGAGAAAGCTCCGCCTGATTGCAAGTGGGTTTTCAACCCCGAATGTTCGTTCTCCAAACCGCGTGACGTTGAATTTCCGAATGATTTTTTTGCCTGCGGATCATCGCTAAATTCGAATTCGATAATTTGGGTCTGGGATGCTTTTACTCACTCTGCCATGCCCTACTGGTTGGGGCCTCGCCTAAACGAATTGCTGGCTGGAATCGAACCTGGCGCTGAGTTACCAGTCGGCATTTCAAAAGATATTCTCTCCGTACTGAAAGCTGCCGGAATCGCGGTTGAAGAAAACCACAGCCATTCTCACAAACAGAGAAGACAGGCGCTTGAATACAGCCGTCAGAAATTCCAGGATAACGGGTACGTTCCCGTCGCGCAGCTGATTCATCCCTTCCATCTGGCATCCTTACGGCGTTATTACCGGCATCATCTAAGAAGCGGACACTTCCGGTGTGGAGACATGCAGAGTGGCCTCCGCTACATTGCGCACAATGAACCAATTGCCAAATTCTTTCATCAACAACTTACAAAACAAATATCCGACCTCGTCGGCGAACCTTTGAAGCCATCTTATAGCTATTTTTCAACGTATTCTCAAGGCGCGGTCCTGGAAAAACACCAGGATCGGGAACAATGCCAGTTCACAGTCTCATTGTGTATAGATTATTCCCCAGAACCTGAACTTGAGACTCCATGGCCATTGCGTTTACATACTGAACGAGGTGAGGTTCTGGTCTTTCAAGGATTAGGCGATGCACTCCTGTTTCGCGGGTGCCAAATCCCTCATTCGAGAAACCGCCTGGGGAATGGGCAGTCATCAACTTCTATCTTTTTTCACTATGTACACAAAGATTTTCCCGGATCGCTTGATTGAGAATTAATTAGTTCAGTCCGGAAACTACGTAAAGACCGGACAACATTTGGTAGTAGGTGTAAGCATACTCTGACCCATCTCGACTACTAACCACTGGCCCAATCGTAACGACTCCAGCGCGATCCTCGGGTACAAGCTCCCGGACCGGCGTTAACTTGCCCGTGGCCAAATCGAGCCTTTGCACTTTCAACGGGACCTCGCCATAACGGTAAACGTAGATTCCCTTCCCGTCCGCCGTCCATCGCAGAGTATTTACTCCCGGACCCAATGTACTGATTTCACGCGGCGAGCCGACTCCCACAGGAAATAAAGCAAGTTTATAATCAGCGGTCACACCCGCCAAATATTTGCCATCCGGCGAGGGCATCACTGCACTCACACCTTCGGGAGTCACGGGATGAATGATGCCCGTCTCAAGTTCAACCATATAGGTACGGACTCCCTGGCCCGCCTCGTTGGCATTAACCAGAACATGCTTCCCGTCGGGAAAGAAATTGGCCCCCAACTGCATGCTTTCCAACATCGGTAGTGGAATAACACGCGGCCGCCCAGCGCCCACTGGGAGCAGAGTCACTTCCGCTGGTTTGGAATTCACGGAAAGTACCCATTTGCCGTCGGGAGAGAAATTGTAGGCCGTGCCATCCCCCAAATGCACAGGAGGAGATCCATCCACCTTGCGCATCGCCACGGCATTGCTCGCATCGGTAGCTTCACTGCTTTCTTCAAATAAAACCCACTGTCCATCAGGCGAAATGTCTTTGGCAACCGTCCAATCAAACCAGGAAAGATCTTGCTCTTTTTGCTGGCCACGGCTTTGCGAAACCCACTCCATAGCCAGACGTTCCCCTTCCATGGCCACCAAGACTCTTCCGTCTTGAGCGATATCCTGAATCGTAAAACTACCCGGCACGCTAAGAACTTTGCGCAACACACCCGATAAAGTGACGGCGCGCAGTGGCCGATCACTGGCGCCAGTCTGAACCGCCGTAAACCAGATTTCATTGCCACGTGGAGACCATGCCAGCCCGGTAGCGGAACTCCATCCTGAGGAAAGTGTTCTATGTTTGCCATTTAAGTCAGTGACGCATATTGAACCACCGTCGTCCCAACGAAGCGGATGGTCAATATAGGCGATGCGCTGCCCATCGGGAGAAAAGCGCACATTGCTGACGGTTCCTACGGTTTCGTAGAGCAACTTGCCAATAGGAAATTCCAAACGATCATGCCCATTCACGCGATTAACTACTGCGAGTTCTCCCGATGGGCTCCAATCCGCCCACGTAACATCCTTCATGAGCTCTCGCGGCGCTCCTCCCGCCATCGGTGTTTGCGCTAGAGTTCCCCGCTCGAAATCCAGCCGGGAGCCGTGGATCCCGCCCAAAACAAGGGCCAATTCGTTGTTGCGTGATACCGCCAGCAAATGACCATTGAGATTCAGCGGATTCGCAAGATCCGAATTCGGCGCGGTTGCATAAATTTGCAATGCATGCCCATTCCATGACGCACCGTACAAAACGCTGCGTCCATCAGGCGTAAATCTCGCTGAATACACAGTCCCTCTTCCAAAGGTCAGGCGCTTATACTCCGGTGTTGTGGCTGGTTTGAGAATCGTGCCGACAACCCCTCCTCCGGTTGCAAGCAACGCCGCCGCCGCAACCCACGGCATCCACTTAGGTGCGCGCAATGTTTTCCGTTGGGATGGCAGAGTCCTGCCATTCCCATAGTGCTCAGCTTCTTTTAAAGCGAAGGCAAGATCGCGCGCAGATTGAAAGCGATCCGCCGGCTCTTTTTCCAGACAATGACGAACGATTCCCGCGTAAGCCGGCGGCAGACGATCGGAGTCGTCGGCCAACTCCTTCGGCTCTTCCTTTAACACGGCCGTCATCGTGTCCACATTTGTCTCGCCCGTAAAAGCGCGCTTACCCGTCATCATTTCAAAGAAAATCGCGCCAAAGCTGAAGATATCGCTGCGTGCATCAACACCCTTGCCACGCAACTGCTCGGGCGACATATAAGCCACAGTGCCCAACACCGAGCCGGTGCGGGTTTGTGTGGTCATAGTGGTAACGGATTGTTCATTGTTGTCGAACTGTATGAGCTTGGCGATGCCGAAATCGAGGATTTTTACGCGCCCATCAACTGTTACAAAAATATTTTCCGGCTTGAGATCGCGGTGGATAATTCCCTTTTCATGCGCCGCCACCAAACCCTGTGTAATCTGTCCGGCAAAATCTGTCACTCGCCGCAGTGGAATCGGGCCTTCTTTGATATAGGAACGTAGTGTCTTCCCGACTAACAACTCCGAAACGATATAAGGCGCGCCTTCGTGTACGCCCATGTCATAAACAGCGAGGATGTTGGGATGATTCAGCGCCGCGGCTGCTCGCGCCTCCAATTCAAAACGGCGCAGGCGGTCTTGGTCCTCGGCAAAACCGGGTTGGAGTACTTTGACGGCAACTTCACGCGCAAGGCGGTCATCCGTAGCTCGATAGACTTCGCCCATGCCCCCCGAGCCTATCTTTTCCAAAATTCGATAATGCCCGAGGACTTCGCCGGTCATGATAGTTGCCCTTCACGCGCCCGCATGTTAGGACGGCCTAGACCCCAAATCCTAATGTCATAAGCATGATTACGTTTGGCATATTGTTGGGGAGGAGGATTTATTGTGCCATCACAGAGATAATTTCGCTATTTACTTCTACGACACTAAATCATTCCGATCAAAGCTACCGCAAAAATCGCATAAGTCCTCGCAAATCGGCAATTTCCGGGTAAAATCTAAAAGACCACAGAAATTATTAGGAGATTGCTTTAGTCCTCCCCGAATGTATATTTCAATCCTCAGTTCACCTATAGCGCGCATCCAATTGAAAATCATGACCTTTCATCGAGTCCTGGCTCTCGCCGTGTTATCGTTTTTGTTCTTTATGGGAACACAATCGCGGGCCCAAACTGCGGGAGCACAAACCACACGTTATGACCTATTTGGGGGCTATTCATATCTTCGACTCGACTCCAAGAGCTACGGTTATTTAGATTATTCGAGCTTGGACGGTGGTAATTTGGCAGGCTCATTCCACATAACGCCAAATTTTGCCGCCACGGCCGACCTGAGCGCAACTTTTGCTCAAAACCAGCACTTCTACACTTTTATGGCCGGGCCGGAAGCATCTATTTCGAGATACCACGGAAGATGGTTTGCTCACGCGCTATTCGGCAAGGCCCGTAACGGCAATGAGATTCCGGGCGTTGGCAGTTCCCTGGGTCGCTCCATCGCTGTTGGTGGTGGATATGATTACCCTTTCCTGCACCGTTTTTCTATCAGGGTATTTCAGGCCGACTACATGAATACGCACACCTATAACGTGAGCCAAAGCAATCTGCGGGTTTCCGCCGGAATAGACTTTCATTTCGGCAAGACATTGAAGTAAACACGATTTCATCGAGAGGTTGAAGGAATGCAAATCAGGGCCCTAGCCTTGTTGTCATGCTTACTCATGCTGGCGGGATTAACGAATTGCGGTGGCGTTTTTGGTGGCGGAGGCGGTGCGACTCACAATGCCTACGTAACGATCCCTCAGAATGGTATTAGTGCTTATCGAATTGAGAACAATACCGGAGCGTTCACCTCTATCTTGGGATCTCC
>JAJPHW010000033.1 GCA_021325035.1 Terriglobia bacterium | reverse complement strand
GCTGCCATAATTTCGAAACCCGGCAAGCCGGAGCTTGCGGGCATCCTGCCAAAACTCATCACATGGCTGCAAAAGCACGACTACAAAATAATCGTTGATCCGGAAACGTCGAACCTGGCTCCAGGCCAGAAAGTGGTCGCCAGAGACGCGATGGCGGCGGAAGGCTTGCGTTTTACGGTCGTGCTCGGAGGCGATGGTACGCTGATCGCGGCCTCGCGTTGCATGGCCAGCGCTGGAATTCCAGTGCTTGGCGTGAATCTCGGCTCGCTGGGATTTCTGACTGAAGTTCCCATTGATGAGTTATTTTCTGCGCTCGAAACCTTCGACGCCGGGCGCGCGGGAGTGCAGACGCGCTCCATGGTGCATTGCCGGGTTTTCCGGAAAGACAAGTGCGTGGCGGAATATCACGCATTAAATGATGTTGTCGTGGGTAAGTCCACGATTGCGCGACTGAATCACTGCGATGTTTTCATTGACGGAGTTTTCGTTTCCAGCTACCAGGCAGACAGCTTAATCGTTTCGACTCCAACCGGTTCGACAGCGTACTCCCTCGCTGCTGGCGGCCCTATTTTGATGCCGGAAGTCAGCGCATTTGTGGTGACGCCGGTTTCGGCGCATTCTCTTACCCATCGTGCCCTGGTCGTGCGCGACTCTTCGCAGATTGAAATTGTCGCTAGAACTGGCGAAGAAGACGCCTATCTAAGCGTGGACGGCCAGATTGGCATGCCTGTTTATGATGGCGACCATATCTTCTGCCGCAAATCGGAACATAGCGTCAAGCTGCTCCACTTCCGCGGTACGTTCTTTGATGTTTTGCGTACTAAGTTGAAGTGGGGACAGCGGTAACTTTTCAATTCATATGAAAATCATCCGAGTGATCTTCGCACTCTCATTTGTAATGCTGGCGACTCTCTTCGCTCAAACCAAACCTGCCGCTGATCTCATCATCAATAACGCCAATATTTGGACGGTGGATCATTCGCTTCCGAAAGCGCAAGCCGTGGCCGTTCTCGGTGAGCGAATCGTCTCGGTCGGATCCAATGAGGAGGTTGCTCAATGGCGCGGCCCGCAGACTCGCATTATTGATGCAGCAGGGAAGTTACTGCTTCCCGGCTTCAACGACGCACATACTCACTTTGCCAGCGGCGGATTTCAGCTCGAAAGCGTGCAGTTGACCGATGCAACCAGCGCCGAGGAATTTGTCCGGCGCGTCGCCGACCAAGCCAAGAAGATGCCCAAGGGCGAATGGATGCAAGGCGGCGATTGGGATGAAACGAAGTGGAGCCCGGCGAAACTTCCGACCAAAGAAATGATTGATGCGGTTACACCAGACAATCCCGTATTCATTTACCGCTACGACGGGCACATGGCTCTAGCCAATTCGCGGGCGCTAAACTTGGCCGGAGTCACGGGCAAAACTCAAGCTCCTGCCGGCGGCGTGATTGTGCGCGATGCGCAAGGCAATCCCACGGGCATCCTGAAAGATGCCGCACTGGATCTCGTAGACAAGGCGATTCCTGCCTACACGCATGAACAAATGCTAAAAGCAGTTCGGCTCGCGCTGGCCCATGCAGCTTCTCTTGGCGTAACCAGCGTTCAAGTCATGAATCCTGATTATTCCGAGGTTGCAGCTTATGCCGACTTGCGTGAGCGGGGCGAACTGACCACACGAATCTACGCAGCTCCATTAATTACGCAAGGGGTGGGTGATCAGGCCAAAATGGGCATACGCCACGCATTCGGTGATTCGTATTTGCGTATTGGAGCAGTAAAAGCGTACGCCGACGGATCGCTGGGTTCGCACACGGCCTACTTCTTCGAACCATTTTCCGATGACCCCGGCAATCGTGGACTTCTTTCCGATGAAATGCATCCGGTCTCGTTGATGCGCGATCGCATGATGAAGGCCGACGCTGCCGGATTGCAGATTTGCACGCATGCCATCGGCGACGCCGGGATTTCAGCGATTCTGGATATCTATGAAGAGATCGAAAAAGCCCATGGTCCTGCCGACCGTCGCTGGCGCATCGAACACGCCCAACACATGGCGGCTAAAGATTTCGATCGCATGGCCCAGTTGCACGTGATTGCTTCCGTGCAGCCCTATCATGCCATTGACGATGGCCGCTGGGCTGAACCGCGAATTGGTCACGATCGCGCTTCGCGTACTTATGCCTTTCGCACATTTTTGAATCATGGTGTTCGGCTTGCTTTTGGCACCGATTGGGACGTTGCACCCTTGAACCCAATGTTGGGTTTGTATGCCGCTGTGACGCGCGAAACGTTGGACGGTAAAAATCCCAAAGGATGGTTTCCCGAACAGAAGTTGACAATAGAGGAATCAGTCGAAGCCTACACTCTGGGCTCCGCCTACGCTGAATTTCAGGAGAAAGAAAAAGGCTCGATCACAGTCGGCAAACTGGCAGACATGGTGCTTCTTGACGCCGATATCTTTACCATCCCTCCTGACCAGATTCGTGACGTGAAGGTGCTCAGGACCGTCGTTGGCGGGAAAATTGTATGGGATGCAGCCAAACAGTGATAGCTAGCCTTCTCCGCGAATGAGATCGCGGAACGTCTCGCGTTTTCGAATGACGGTCGCTGTCTTCCCTTGGACGAGAACTTCCGCGGGGCGGGGACGGGAATTGTAGTTTGATGACAGCGACATGCCGTAAGCCCCGGCATCGAGGATCGCCAACAGATCTCCTTCGTTGACTTCGGGCATTTCGCGATCCCGCGCAAAAAAATCTCCCGTTTCACAAACCGGGCCTACAACGTCTGTAGTCTGGGTCCCTAAAGAATGGTCTCGCTGCACCGGCACAATTTCATGGTGCGCTTGGTAAAGGGCCGGGCGAATGAGATCGTTCATGGCAGCATCCACGACCAGGAAATTCTTCTGTCCGTTGCGTTTCCGGTAAATAATTCTTGTAATCAACGCGCCCGCCGGGCCTACAATCGAACGCCCAGGTTCCAGCAATAAATGAATATTTAAGCCGCGCAACGATTTCATCACCGAGCGGGCATACGTCGAAACCGCGTGCGCAAAATCATCGCTGCTTCGCGCAATGTAAGAAATGCCCAATCCACCGCCGGCGTCAACATATTTAATTTTGTGTCCCTGCGCGCGGAGATCAAGCACAACTTCCGCAACGCGCTCCATGGCGGCAGAGAAAGGTTTTACATCGGTGATTTGCGAGCCAATATGTACGCTCACACCAGCCACGTGCAGCCATTTCGATTCAGCAGCTTGTCCATATAAACGGTAGGCCTCGGCCAAAGGAACGCCAAATTTATGCTCGCGCAACCCCGTTGAGATATAAGGATGGGTTTCAGCTGGAACATCGGGATTCACCCGCAGCGCAATCGGCGCCACGAGCTTGAGCTTTTCCGCACACTCGGCGAGTGTGCGCAGCTCTGATTGACTTTCCACGTTGAACAGCAAAATTCCCGCTTTGAGCGCAGCCTGAATCTCGACCACGGTTTTCCCGACGCCGGAAAATACAACATTCCTTGCTGCTGAGCGATTCACTTGCACGACGCGTTGAAGTTCGCCGCCCGAGACAACGTCAAATCCGCAGTTTTGCTTTGCCAGTAGCCGAAGTATGGCAAGGTTGGAATTCGCTTTAACCGAATAGCAGATGGTATGCGGGATCGGTTGAAAAGCGTCATCGAATGCCCGATAGCGCCGCAAAATTTCCGACGCCGAATAAACGTAGAGCGGCGTACCAAAGCGCTCGGCGAGGCGGGTCAAGGGAATTTGATCGCATAGCAGACTGCCTTGCCCGCGTTTATCGGTTGAGTAGGTAAATGCAGACGGCTGAGGAGGAGTTTTTCGTGACGGGCTCACTTCTTTTTTCCGGGCACAATTTTTTCTTTGTCTTTGGTCTTGCCGGCTGTCACTTTGATGGCGACTACCGTCTGGTCGTCAAATGTCGCCAGGCCGGCGGCATGTTCAGCGGCCGCGGAAAACAGCCGTTTCACCACGCAATCCACCGATTCATCATGGCATTGCTCGACGATCTTTTCGACGCGCGAACGTCCAAAAAGTTCGCCGGCGCGATTGCTGGCATCGAGAATGCCGTCGCTGAAGAAAACGAAAACATCGCCCGGCTTGCAGTAGAAGGTATATTCGTCATATTCCGCATCATCAAACAATCCCAGAGGCAAACCGGTTGCCTCCACAATCTGGGTTTTTCCATTCCGGCAGAAAATGGGACGGGGTAAGCCTGAATTGGCCACCTGCAAGGTGCGATCATGATCATCCCAAACCGCGTAAATAAGAGAGACAAACTGTCCCTCAATGCGGCGCTCGCTCAACGAATAATTGACCGCGGAAAGCATCTCTGCCGGGCCGGGCTCAATCGGAGCATGGGAGCGCAGAATTCCGCTCACCAGCGCGGCATAAATCGCTGCCGGCGCGCCTTTGCCGCTGACGTCGCCTACACTGATGGCGGTGCGGGAGTGGGAGTAGCTGACAAAATCATAGAGATCGCCGCCGATCGCGCGCGCCGGCACAAACTTCGCAGCAATTTCGAGATGCGCCAGCTTCGGCCAGGTTTGCGGAAGCAACCGCACTTGCAACTCCCGCGCAAGTGCCAGATCCCGCTCCAGGCGGCTTTCCTGCAACGCGATTTGTTCATAGAGGCGGGCATTCTCAATCGCGATCGCGACTTGCGCCGCAAGGGTTGTTACCGTGCGCTTGTGATCATCGGTGAAAAAATTGCGGCGCGTGTGCTCAAGGTCGAGGACGCCGATCACTTTGTCCTTATAAATCAGCGGTACCGCCAACTCCGATCGCGTCTCCGGATTGACCATAATGTATCTCGGGTCTTTGGTGACGTCCGGAACCAATACAGCCTCTTTGCTTTGCGCCGCCGTGCCAATTACGCCAACCCCCAATTTGCGGTCGTGCTTGATCTGAATATTCTGCTCAAAGCGCAGCGAAAAACGATGTTGTAATTTCTCTCCGGTGGAGTCAATCAGCAAAATGCTGAACATTTGATAGTCAATCAATCGCCGGAGTAATTCCGCAATGCGATTGAACAACTCGTCGAGATTCAAAATCGAAGTGAGCTCGCGCGAAATTTCGTTCAGCAGAACCAGCGTGCGTGATTGGCGGGCGCTTCTGGTATAAAGCCGCGCGTTTTCGATCCCAACCGCCATACGCGAGGCAATCAGCGTCAAAAGACGCTTGTGTTCTTCCGTAAAGGCGTTGGGCTGAGGGGATTCGAGATCCAAGACCCCAATAACCCGATTTTTTACGATGAGGGGGATGGCCAGTTCAGAGCGCGCGGAGGGAACAGCAGAAATATATTCCGGCTCATGCAAAACATCGCCCACCAACACCGGTTCCCGGCGCATCGCAGCAATACCGGTGACTCCTTCACCCACTTTTACCCGGGTACGCTCCACAAATTCAGGGGGATAGCCCACAGAAAAGCGGAAATACAACTCCTGGGTCTTTTCATTCAACAAAAGGATGGCAAGAATCTCGTAATCAATGACTTTGCGGACAAGCTCGGCCACACGACGCAGCGTCGTATCGAGATCAAGTGTGGTGTTCACCACGTCCGCAACTTCGAGCAATAGCGGATCAACCTTGGTTTGCAAATCAGTGGACAGGGCTGTCATGGAAAGTCGTACACCATCATACCAGCCGTCACCTGCGGCCCCCGAAGCGTGTTTGCTGCAAAATTTACCCGATAAATGGAAGTTCTACGGTGAGGTGTTACATGCGAAACAGCAGGGGAAAGCAATGAGCGTAAGCGATTTATCGCCAAACTGGCGGTTGGAGGGCGGAATGCATTGCAATATTATCTGTTACCTTATCTGCGTAAGCTCATCTAAGTATGCGGAGTAAACGGATGTCCGCAATGGCCCTCCCCCATACCGTTTCAGCTTTCGCCACGTTGCGCGACCGCTATCTGCGAATCCGGCAGCTGAGCATGCGCATTACCGAGGGTCTTTCGCCGGAAGATCAGATGTTGCAGTCCATGCCGGAAGCGAGTCCGGTGAAATGGCACTTGGCGCACACCACGTGGTTTTTCGAGACTTTCATTCTTGAGCCGCATGCGCCTGGCTATAAAGCGTTGGATCCGCGCTTCAAACATTTATTCAACTCTTATTACAAACAGTTGGGTTCGCACCCTTATCGTGGCGTTCGTGGATTGATGTCCCGGCCCAATTTTGAAGAAGTAGTGGCTTATCGCAAATATGTGGATGAAGCCATCTCGCAGCAGATTGAGCGATTTAGCCCTGAAGTGCTTTCCTTGTTGGAGCTTGGTTTAAATCACGAACAACAGCATCAGGAACTGATTTTGACCGATAGTAAGCACGCGTTATGGTCCGGTCCGCTGCGGCCAGAGCCGGCCAACAATTCCGGTCCGCGCGCGACTGCCCCACGGCTGCGCTGGATCGAATTCGAAGGGGGTATTCATCAGGTCGGCCATACAGGCAAGGGATTTTGCTTTGACAACGAATGTCCCCGTCACGAAGTTTTGTTGCAGCCTTTTTCTTTGGCTTCGCGGGTTGTGACCAACGGCGAATATATGCAGTTCATGGCTGACGGCGGCTACCGGCGCCCGGCATTGTGGCTCTCGGAAGGCTGGGATGCCGTCAACAATCAGCAATGGACTGCGCCACTTTATTGGGAGCGCCGCGATGACGGAGGCTGGTGGGAGTTTGCCAACCCCGGCATGAAACCCCTCGACCCCGCCGAGCCGGTTTGCCACGTGAGTTACTACGAAGCCGATGCTTATGCGCGTTGGAGTGGACACCGCCTGCCCACCGAGCAGGAGTGGGAAGTGGCTGCCGGAGAAAATCCAGCCCGCGGCACCATGCTTGAAGACATGATTTTTCATCCCCAAGCGGCGAAAGGTGAAGGAATGCAGCAATTATTTGGCGATGTCTGGGAGTGGAACGCGAGCGCCTACATGCCTTATCCGGGATTTGCACCCGCACCTGGATTGATCGGCGAATACAACGGGAAATTTATGTGCAGCCAGATGGTCCTTCGCGGAGGTTCATGTGCAACGCCCGCTAACCATATTCGTACCGCTTATCGCAACTTTTTCCCGCCATCCACGCGCTGGCAATTCTCGGGCATCAGGTTGGCGAAATGATTGCCCGCGAGCTCATTGCACTCCCTCCTTTTGCGCTGGATGTTGAACAGGGGTTATCGCGGATACCCAAATCGCTTCCGCCCAAACTGTTCTACGACCAACGCGGTTCAGAGTTGTTTGAAGATATTACCCGGTTGCCCGAGTACTATTTGACGCGCACGGAACTGGCAATCCTGCGCGAACGCTCTCGCGAAATCGTGGCTTCGGCTGGGCATGGAATTGCAATGGTCGAGCTTGGTGCGGGTACCGCAGCCAAGACCACCACGCTGCTGCAAGCCTTAAGCTCGACCCAGTTGCGCGTGCAGTATTTTCCCGTGGATATTTCCCGCAGTGCCTTGTTCGAAGCGCGTAAGAGAATCGAATCAGAGCTTCCCAGTGTCAACGTTCGCTCCGTGGTGGCAGATTTTAGCGAAGGTTTCGGCTTCTTGCGTGATATGCCGAGCCCCAAGATGGTCCTTTACTTGGGATCAAGCATCGGAAATTTCGATCCGTCCGAAGCGATCGCGATGTTGCAGCAGATCCGCGAGCACATGTTTACCGGCGACAGCCTTTTGCTGGGTATGGACTTAGTCAAAGATCTATCGGTATTGCTGCCGGCCTACGATGATTTGCAGGGGGTGACGGGGGAATTCAACCGCAACATCCTGCATCGCATCAACCGCGAATTCGACGGCGATTTCGATCTCGATTCGTTTGCGCATCGCGCCGTTTGGAATCCGGGCCGGTCCCGTATCGAAATGCACTTGGAAAGCTTGAAAGCTCAAACTGTGCGCCTGCGCCTTCTAAACATGCCAGTCTGCTTTGCTGAGGGCGAACGCATTCATACAGAGAATAGCTACAAGTACACAACGGCGATGGCGTGCCAGATGCTCGCCAACGGCGGCTTCACCCTAAGCCGCACCTGGACGGACAAACGAAAATGGTTTGCCCTCCACTTGGCGCAAATCTGACCGCATGCGCCTCAAGCGCGCGCGAAATCAATGTAGCCTTGCTGCACGTCGGTGCGGACGAGTTTCACGCGTAATCTATCGCCGACATCCAATCCCTGCTGGCCATGCACCAACATTCCTTCCACGTGCGGCTGTAAGGCGCGAACGAATGTTCCATTCGCATTAGCGCCAGTCACGATAGCGTCGAACACTTGCCCAATGCGATTGCGCATCGCGACCGCGGCGATCCGTTTTGCCATGGTGCGTTCCACTTTGCGCTCTGCGTTTCCTTTAACGGTGCAATTCTGCGCCACCGTGGAAAGTTCCGCATCGGAGTAGGGTGATGCTTGCCCGGCCAGCGAAGCCTTCATAAGCCTTTGCGTGACCAAATCCGCGAAGCGGCGATTCGGTGCGGTGGAGTGGGTGTAATCCAGAACGGCAAGGCCAAAGTGGCCAATCTCCGGGTCTCCGGGGCGTTCAAGAATATATTCTCCCGGGCCCATCAACTTGATGACCGTAAGCGAAAGGTCGGGGAAATGATCGGGGTCCGCTGCTTTTCTACGGATCAGCATGTCGTTCAGCGCTTTCGAATCAGGCGTGGCAGGAAGTTTTTCCCCATGTTCTGCTGCGAGGGCAACAATACGATCCCATCGTTCCGGCGTTTTCACAATTCGCCGAATCGAAGAAATTTTCTTGTCGCGCAAAGTGCGCGCAATCACGCCATTCGCCGCAATCATAAAATCTTCGATGAGATCGGTGGCGTGGTTCCGCTCCTGCCCGGCAATGCCCACAATTTCTCCCGATTGCAGAATCGGTACGGTTTCGTTGGTCTGAAGATTCAACGCTCCGTGACTAAACCGGTCTTTGCGCAGGCATTGCGCCGCCACATCCTGTAATTTGAGTTGCGCCTGCAAATCCGTTGAATCGGCAACTTTATCGGGCGCATCGGCCCGTCCTTCGAGCCAGGCCCCGACCGCGTTATAAGTCAGTTGCGCCTTGTTGCTGACCAGCGCCCGATAGACATCGGAGGTAATCACCTGTCCCGTACTATCAATCGTGTATTCAATAATGACGCTGAGACGCTCTAGATTTTCGAGCAGGGAAGTCAGCCCGGTCGAAAGCTGCTCCGGCAACATGGAGAAATTTCGCACGCCTGTGTAAACCGTGGTTGTCTCAATGGCGGCGTAGGCATCAATCGGAGTGCCCTTGGCCACGAATGTATCCACGTCGGCGATGCCAATCAAAACCTTGATATCGTCGTTCGGCAACCGCTCGGCATATTCAATTTGGTCAAGATCGCGCGAGGTGTCGTTATCAATCGAAGACCAAAGCAAATTGCGTAAATCGCGGACCGATGAACTCGCGGATACGGCAGGCGGATGCGCTACCAGCACATCCAACTGTTTTTGCGCTTCCGCCGGGAAATCAGGCTGGAAGCCGAACTCAATCATGGTTTGTTTAGCGGATGCTTGCAGGTCGAAGTGTTGCTGCCGGAAATCTTGCATATAAATCGATATTACAATGCAAGGATTAAAAATTAAGTTGTCGGGATAAAAACAGACACGGGCAGCTATGTGATCATGCTGGCAACCACGTTAAAGATGTGGTTGGCGTCAATGCCGATGATTTTCAGGGTATAGAGCAACACCATCAACAATCCCAGCATGGCAGCATATTCCGCTACCGCTTGACCTTGCTCTTCCCCAAGATGCGACCAAAAACCCTTAAAGCGTGTGACCAAGTGGCAATCCCCTGAGAGTGGGATGGGCCTCCGTGCGTTCCAGAGGCTTAACATTGTTTTAATAATCCATTTGGTTAGCCCATTGTGTCTATAGCTCGTAAGTGGGGGAGTCCAAAGACTCTACAAAAGCAGCATTTGTTTGGAGTCTGCATTTGTGTAGCGGGCGATATAAGCTTTCACGCGGTATTTCTTTGCTGTGTTGTCCGAACTCATCGATCGTACCGTTCCGTAAATCGGCCGCTCCGGCCATGGGCGGTCGTAACGGCCCAGCGTCCAGAAATATCCTGCATAAGCATTCGGATCCCGCCCATCCAGCGACCAGCGGTCCATAATCGCGATCATGTGGCCGAGCGCTTCGCGGGGCGTTCGCGACCACTCCAGAATCTTCTTTGCCCATAACATTCGCATGTAGTTATGGAACCATCCTTCAATCCGCAGTTGACCCATAGCCGCATTCCACAGCGCATCATGGGTTTGGCCGTTTTCTAATTGCGTGCGCGTATAAACGTGAGGACGCGCATCCCCCGCATGTTTGGACAAAGTTTCCAAAGCCCACCCGGGAAGGGAATCAAAGTGGTCGTAAGTTTTAGGAAGAAATGCGCAAGTATTAAACGCTAGCTCGCGCCAGGTCACAAGCTGGTCGAGAAAAGCTTCGGCCCCTGCGCTTACGCCCCACCACCCCTCGCGAATGCCATTCGCTTTCGCGCCCAGCTTAAAGACGCTCCACTTCTCCTGCTTCATCACCTCGTGGAAAATTTCATGCGCCCCAATCTGGCCAAAGTGTAAATAGGGTGAGAGCCGGCTCGTGCCTTCAATTTCGGGTTCATTGTGCGCATCTTTGTAACTGGACAAAGCATTCTTTAAGAACTTTGTAAGCGCTTGCCTCGCCTCAACTTCTCCTCCGTGAGTCGCGACGGTTGGAACCGTATGATCGATCTCCAGCTTCGCCAACGCTTGGGCATCTCCAGAAAGAAGTTCTTCAGGCGCAGCAGGCCATTTTTTCTGTATTTTCGCCAATAAGCCACTCGGCTTAGGTAAATCGAGATTCGCTAAAGGATTGGCTAGCGGGAACTTATCTGCATAAAGCGGCAAACTCTTCTGCATGTGCCGACGATAATGAAAGGCCGCGGTGAAAGCGTGATCAGCCGCGCGCATGGGAAGAACGCCATTGCTATCAATAGCTTCCATCGCCGCTGTAATTTTTTTGGCAGCAGCGGTGACCATCCTTGGCAGGAAGAAGCAGGGATAATCATCGGTCACCACAACGCAAGCCTCAGAGGCAAGCGCCGCTAGCAAACCTTTGTCGGCATCTTTATGGGGCTCAATATACGGATAATAAAAGGCTGGAATGTCTTTGAATATACTGGCCTTATCCGCCATGCCGTCGATCACAAAACGATGCAGGCGATCCGACGCCCAAGGATAAGCTACGCGCAACGGCTCAAATACCACAAGCGCCTTGCCCAGCTTGTGCGCCCAATCAATGGCACGATCCAATGCAAAATTAAATGCTGTTCGCCGCGCTGCGATCATCCAATAAAGTACGTAGCTCGCTTCATCGCGAATTGGCGTTTGATTCAAACCGCGCACGCGATGCAGAAATCGGTCTGGTTTGGCTTGGTCGGAGGTTTGATCAATAGAGCTGGGCATGTTCACAAAAGAGCAATCCGCGGAGGCTTCCCGTGCGTAGATTGTATGTAACTTATTGGCGGATGGCGACTCTAACTCTATGAATCTTAAGTATTGCTTTTCATAAGGAGAAAATCCATGACCCGCATTTCACGTTATATGTTGCCGGTCGGCGTGGTTTTACTGGTTGCCGCTTTCATCTCGCGCAATGGAGCCAGCGCCGCTAGCGGAGCCTCGGTTCCCGCTCCGGTGGTGGACGCGCAACTGGCTTCCTCCGGGACCCAGACCGCGGTATTTTCCGGCGGTTGCTTCTGGGGGGTACAGGCCGTATTTCAACACGTAAAGGGCGTGATCAGCGCCACTTCGGGCTACACCGGCGGAGCCGCTGCGACCGCCCACTACGATATCGTCAGCACCGGTGAAACGGGACATGCTGAATCGGTGGAAGTCAAATATGACCCCTCGAAAATCACCTACGGAAAATTGCTTCAGGTTTTCTTCTCTGTAGCGCACGATCCGACGGAGTTGAACCGGCAGGGGCCGGACGATGGCACCCAATACCGCTCCATGATTTCTTATACGACCGAAGAGCAGAAGAAAATCGCGCAGGCTTACATCGCGCAACTGGATCAGGCCAAAGTTTTTCGCAGCCCGATTGTGACGCAGGTCGTGCCCTTTAAAACATTCTATGAGGCCGAGGGATATCACCAGAATTATGCGACGCTGCATCCCAACAATCCCTACATCGCTATCAACGACGCTCCGAAGGTGGAGCACTTGAAACAGCAATTGCCCGATTTATATCGCGACCGCTAGAGATTCATAGGAGTCTGAATTTTATGGTGAACCGCAGACAATTTTTAACCGGCTCAGCCGTAGCCTTCGGCGGAGTCGCGCTCATCTCCTGGCTCAAGAATCCAGAAGTTCCGACGGTGTCGGCGGGTGGCGCGCCGCCCGTTCCCGGCAAAGTCAAAATCGTGCAATTTAGCGATTCGGGTAAAAAGTTGGGCGTAGTGACCGTGGATAAAGTCATCAAGACCGATGCCGAATGGCGCAAGCAGCTTTCGCCCGATGCTTATGAAGTTACGCGCAATCAAGGCACGGAACGCGCTTTTACCGGAAAATATGCTGAAACTCACGACAAAGGTCTCTACCGCTGCATTTGTTGCGACAACGCCTTATTCAGTTCAGCCACAAAGTTTGACTCCGGAACCGGCTGGCCGAGTTTCTGGGCCCCGATTGCGCAGGAAAATGTCACAACAAAAACTGACGTTAGCTTCGGTATGGAGCGTACGGAAGTGAAGTGCACGGAATGCGATGCACATTTGGGCCATGTTTTTGATGACGGTCCGGAGCCGACGCATCTTCGTTACTGTATGAATTCTGTTGCATTAAAGTTCATAGCCCAGACTTAACTCCTAAGTGCCCGTGGACGATATACTTGAATGAGGGTAGCCCCCTCATTCGGTAAATCAGCATTCGGTAAATCAACGGACATGAAAACGCCTTCCAATCTTCCGCACATTGCTTACTTTTCCATGGAAATCGCCCTCGAGCCTGACCTGCCCACTTATAGCGGCGGGCTGGGCATTTTAGCCGGGGATACTTTGCGCTCAGCCGCCGACTTGGGCGCGCCCATGGTGGCGGTCACGCTGGTTTATCGCAAAGGTTATTTCAGGCAATCGCTGGATGCCAATGGAAGGCAGTCCGAACAGCCGCAGCCCTGGGACCCTGCGCTAAAACTGAAAGAAGCCAAAGAGCGCGTAAAAGTTGAAATTGAAGGACGAACGGTTTGGGTGCGCGCGTGGAAATACGTAGTTCTGGGCGTGACCGGAGAAACCGTTCCAGTCTATCTCCTCGACACCAATCTTCCCGAAAATTCTGAATGGGACCGCACGCTGACCGATTCTCTTTATGGCGGTGATCCGCGCTATCGCTTGTGCCAGGAAATTGTCCTCGGTTTGGGTGGATTGCGCATGATCCACAAACTCGGCCACACCCAGCTTGATGGCTACCACATGAACGAAGGCCACTCCGCGTTGCTAGCGCTTGGACTGCTGGAGCGCCGTCTCGACCAGAGTTTTGCCGGACGAGTCAAACAACTCGATATTGATAGCATTCGCAACCTCTGTATTTTCACCACACATACCCCCGTGCCCGCCGGGCACGATCAGTTTTCGCGGCAGTTGGTGCGTGCCACCCTCAATGAGAGCGCGGCCTCTCTCTTGGATGAAGCCGAAGCCTGGCAAGGCGATTTTCTGAATATGACTTATCTTGCCCTGCGTTTCTCCGGTTACGTCAATGGCGTGGCCATGCGTCATGGTGAAGTCTCACGAGGCATGTTCCCGGAATACGAAATCAGCGCCATCACCAATGGCGTTCATGCCATCACCTGGGTCTCCACGCCCTTCGCAGAACTTTTCGACCGTTACATTCCCGGCTGGCGCACCGACAATCACTATCTGCGTTATGCCATCAGTGTTCCGCTCGAAGATATTCGCCGCGCCCATACACGATGCAAAACGGAACTGTTTGACCGCATTCGAGAACTGAATGGCATTCAGCTCGATCCAACCATTCTCACCCTCGGCTTCGCCCGTCGCGCCAGTACTTATAAGCGAGCGGATCTGCTCTTTCATGATGTCGAGCGCCTGCGGGAAATTGCTCTAAAAGCTGGCCCCCTTCAAATTGTCTATGGTGGAAAAGCCCACCCCCATGACGAAGGCGGAAAAAGACTCATCCAAAAAGTATTTGCCGGCGCGAGCGCGGTAGCCGACCAGATTCGTACCGTCTATGTCGAGAATTACGACATGCACTGGGGCCGCTTGCTCACCAGCGGCGTGGATATCTGGCTGAACACGCCGTTGCGCCCGCAGGAAGCTTCCGGCACGAGCGGAATGAAAGCGGCGATGAACGGTGTGCCCAGTTTCAGCGTGGTGGATGGCTGGTGGGCGGAAGGGCACATCGAAGACGTCACCGGCTGGGCCATCGGCAACAACGACGTGGCCGAAGACCCGCTCGAAGAAGTGTCCACACTTTACGACAAGCTGGAAAACAAAATCGCTCCCATGTTCTACAAAGACTCCAACCGCTTTGTAGGCGTGATGCGCTCGGCCATCGCGTTAAATGGATCTTTTTTCAATACGCAGCGCATGTTGCAGCAATACATTGCGAACGCTTATATCGGGCATGACGAAATTGCCGTGCCGGCGCCTGGTTCTCTCGCGGTGTTGCCCAACGAGCCGTAACGAGCACGTTAACCCCGGCGCAAATCAGCAAATGAAACAGATATACTGCGCTCATGCGGATGTTTGTAAGGTTGTTTTCTCTTACTGTTTTGTTTTCCAGTCTGATTTCCTTCGCGCAAGCTGACAAACAAAATCCTCCGACCGAAGCGGAAAAGACGGCCGCACCCCGCGCCCGCATCGCTTTGGCGCTCGAAGGTGGAGGCGCGCTGGGGCTGGCCCACATCGGCGTGCTCGAGTGGTTCGACGAGCACCATATCCCGGTGGATGTCATTGCGGGCACGAGCATGGGCGGATTGATCGGCGGCTTTTACGCCAGCGGCATGCAGGCAACCGAAATCAAGGAATTTGCCGCCGGCATCAATTGGAATAAAGCGCTGCGCAATCAAATCCCTTATGGCGATCTCGCATTCCGCCGCAAGGAAGATAAACGCGCATATCCCGCGGACCTGGAATTTGGATTAAAAGGCGGCGTGCATCTACCCATCGGATTTAACTCTGGCCAGGAAGTCGGCCTGATTCTCGATCGCATTGGCGCCCCCTATGTGGGCATGGATAGTTTCGATGAATTGCCAACGCCGTTCCGTTGCGTAGCCACGGATCTGGTTTCGGGCAATGCGGTGGTCTTCGACCGTGGTTCGCTGGCGGACGCGTTACGCGGAACCATGTCATTGCCGGGTGTTTTCAATCCTGTGCGTGAGAATGGGCAAGTTTACGTGGACGGCGGACTGGTGGACAACCTGCCTGTGGACGTGGCCCGCAGCATGGGTGCGGATATTGTAATCGCCGTCCATTTGCGCGCGAAGCCGTTGAATGCGAAACAAGGCCTTTCCGCACTGGATGTATTGCAGGGCTCGGTGAGCGTGGTGATTGCCGCCAACGAATTGCAAAGTATGGAGCAGGCGGATGTCTTAATCTCGGTTGCTACTGAAGATTTTGGAACGCTTGATTACAGAGAGGCTGACAAGTTGGAGCAGTTGGGTCTCGCCGCCGCGCAGCAAAAAGAAAATATTCTCAGCCGGTTCGCGTTAAATGACGCCGACTGGAATGCCTATCTCGCGGAGCGGGCTGCCCGCCGGAAAACCGTTCCAGTCCCGCAGTTCGTGAAAGTAGTCGGGCCGAGTCCTGAGGTGGCGCGCGGGCTCGAGAAAAAATTGCAGGAAAATGTCGGCAAACCCCTGGATTATACGAAGTTAAACCAGGACATGAACGAGATAACCGGCCTCGGGCGCTTTGCCCGCGCCAGCTATGGGATGACGCAGCAAAATGGCCTCTCTGGATTGCTGGTCAAGACGGAAGAGAAAGAATATGGCCCACCCATTGTGAATCCGCTCGTCGTGGTGGATGGTTCGGATTACACCAATGTCCGCTTTGGTTTAGGCGCGCGGATTACGTGGCTGGACATCGGCGGGTTCGGTTCAGAATGGCGTAACGACTTTCTCATCGGGTCACAATACTCGCTTTATTCTGAGTATTATCATCCGCTGAAGTGGTCGAGCCCATTCTTCGCCGCGCCGCGCTTGTTTGCCAGCGACTCTCCCTTCGACCTTTACGATAACGACTCGCGCGTGGCCAGCTATCGCGAGTACATGGAGGGCGGAGGGCTTGATTTCGGCATCACTTTCAATCGCTTCAACCAGTTGCGCTTTGGCTACCAGATTGGGCATCTCAGTCTGACCAAACAGATTGGAGCTTCAGACCTCGACAATTTGGCTGGCCGGCAGAGTTTTTCGCGCATTCTATATACCTACGACGACACAGACGATCCGACGCTGCCGCGCCAGGGGATTAACGTCAAGACCCGGCTGGAGTTTTATGATGCGAATCCGGGGGCGGACCAGCATTTTCCGCTCTTTGAGAGTCAAACTGGGTTTTTTAAGCGCATTGACCGGCCATCTTCGCTTTTTGTGCTGGCTTCAGGAGGAACGACCTTCAACCGCAGCGATATTGGCTTACCCCCATTCGCATTGGGCGGCCCTTTGCGATTAGGCGCTTATGGCACCAATGAATTGCTGACGAACCAGTACTTTCTCATTCAGCCGGGATACATTCGCCAACTGAAAACGTTGTCGCCTTTGTTTGGGAACCATGTTTATGCAATTGCGTCGTACGAAATTGCAAAGACATACGACGATCTCTTTCACGAATCGAAATTGCCCAACGACGTGAACCTAGGGATTCTGGTGCAGACGTTCTTCGGGCCGGTAGTTTTTGGCGGAAGCGTCGGCGATTCCGGCCACCGCAAGTTTTATTTCCAGGTGGGAAGGTATTTCTAGCGCTATGTTGTTGAGAATTCGTGTAAGTGATTGATTCTTCGTTCAGGGTCTTTTGTGCGATGAAAAATCGCGTGGAGACCTCCGCGCTGGATACCCCGTTTTGCCCTCTAGAACGCCCCAGGTTGGGCGATTGCGCCTAAGGGCGACTCGAAGGGTATCCCGGAATTTAGAATCGCCCTACGTGCCTCTAAACGCTCCTGCGAGGGTTTCCCGTAATGGGAAAATATGCCCATCAAATCGTATGTACAAAAGCGCAATGTTATGAGAGATTTACCCGTTCTTGCATGCCAGCCAGCATCGCTTCCAGCATATCGAGCCCAAAGCGCGCTCCGCGTCTGTCTGGGTCGCTGGTCGGATTGTAAGTCGCGAGGGACAAGGCTCGAATATTCAGAGTCTTGGCGGCAGATTGAATCGCGCTACGCAACGCAGCACGTTTCGGAGCTTTGGGGGACGGCGTCATGCCTCCCGGAACTTCTTGTGGCCCCGCGACATCAACGTCGAGGTGCAGATACCATGCCGGAGCGTTCTTACTCCGCGGCGCGAGAAGCTCCGCCACACGCCGGCCGGGATCATCGTCGAAGTATTCCGCATCGAGGCGCGCGATGGGATGTCTCTCCAATGCAGTAATTTCTTCGGGATCTAAATCGCTCGCCCCGATGAGTGCGGCGGCCTCGGGGCGAACCGGTTGCGCGAGTCCGGCTTCGGATTGCCAATCGGCGCAGTCCCATCCGAGGGCGACGGCGAAAGGCATACCTCCAACGTAGCCCGTGGTCGTGGTGGCGTAAGTGTGCAGGTCGCCATGCGCGTCGAACCACGCGATGCCCGGAGTCATTCCGGCGCGGGCGATGCCACCGGCGACACCGACGGCATGAGAGCAATCGCCTTCAAGCACGACGGCGAGTCCATTGGGATCGCGCAGCGCATCGGCGACAGCGAGCGAAGTCCGTTTGGCGATGCGGGCAAGATTGGTGACGATGTCGCGTGTGCGCTCGGCGCGAGGAAGCTCAATCCAGGTTGTGTTTTGAATCTTATGGCCGAATTTACGGCACACGGATTCGAGTCCGCGATCGAGAAACGCCTGCGGCCCAAGCGCATAAGCCCAACGGGCGACGTCAAGCTGATAGGGAACGCAGATGAGGGAGATGTTCATGACGCCTAAGATATTTAATCACGTGGAACCGATACCACATGCGGAGCGTGTCATCCTGAGCAGAGTCGAAGGACCCCGTGCTTGCTGGAAGCGAGACAGGCTTGGCAAGGAATTCTCACGAGGCCGTGCTGAGAACGCCTTGATGGGCCGGTGCAAGATTTATGGGTGCATGAGATCCTTCGACTGCATGGGCTTTCGCGGAGCGAAAGCCCATTTCGCTCAGGATGACAGACAAGAGAAAATCTAAGCCATCGTCAGCACAACTCTGAATTCCGCTTTGCCGCTCATCATGCGGTCGTAGCCTTCGTTGGCTTTTTCCAAGGGCATTTTTTCAATCATGGGGCGAACTCCGGTCAGGCTGGAGAAGCGCACCGTGTCTTCGGAGTCAGTCGGAATGCCCGAGGCCCAGCCCTTGATGCTCTTCTTTCCATTAATTAACTGGATCGGGCCCACTTCAATCAAGTCGGGGCTCGCGCCGACCACGACCAGCGAGCCGTTGGTGCCAAGGCCGTTGATGAGGGGAGACATGGATTTCCCGCTGGGCGCGGTGGCGAGAATGACTTTCGCTCCGCCGAGCTTTTGCAACTCTGCGGCTGGATCTCCGGCAGCACTGTCAATGTAAACGGCTGCGCCTAACTTCTTGGCCAGCACGGCGTTCTGCGGGCCGCGGCCAATGGCAGCGACTTTGTATCCAAATTTGTTTGCGTATTGAATACCCAAATGGCCGAGGCCGCCAACGCCCTGAACGGCAACGAGGTCTCCGGGAAATGCTCCGGCATGGCGAAGCGCGTTGTAAGTGGTGACGCCTGCGCACATGAGCGGAGCGGCTTCTTCGAAGGAAAGTTCTTCCGGCAGGTGGGCGAGACCTTCGATAGGGGCAAGCATGTACTTCTG